>CAZZGS010000833.1:0-1837 GCA_964653845.1 uncultured Bryobacter sp. | reverse complement strand
GTCGGGTGGTCGAGCAGGCCATCGGTGAGAGGCTAGATGGCTCCCCGCTTCCGGACCCGAATCAAGGTAAGAACCCCGCCGCAGTCGCGCTAGGCAAGCTGGGCGGGGCGAAGGGGGGCGCCGCTAGGGCGAAGGCTCTGACGGCAAAGCGGCGCAAGGAGATAGCCGAGAAAGCCGCAGAGGCTCGATGGTCTAAGCGTCAGCCAGTTCCAGTTCGGCGAGGTCGAGAGTGAAATCAAAGATCATCTGAATCGGCTTGCCGCTGTTCTGGTTCTGGTTGTAACTGTCCACGTCGATCTTCAGCTGGCGGCAATCGGCAACGACTTGCTGCCTTCTCTGCTGAAATGCCGCCGCCATGTGTTCGCGAGTGGCGAGCTTGATGTCAGCCCAAAGAGAGCCCTGTTCGCCCTCCTGCCTAATGGCGTGTTTCGACCGAACGCGTCTTCCCTGTGGGTCAGTGATGTACTGCTCTCTAAGGGCGCGTGAAAGGTCTTCGGCGAGCTGCCGGAGAATGCCCTCACGGTGAGGCTCCCATAGTCCGGAGTCCAACGCCCATGCTGCGACTTCTTTTGTCGTGTACTCGGTTCGACCGGTGGCTGCCTGATAGCGATCTGCCAGGGCGGCCATTTGTTCGTTGTACTTCGCCATTGAGCCTCCTTCTACACCGCCAAGGGCTCGTGGCCCCAACCGTCCGTCAAAGCATTCGCTGTAATCGTTGCCCTGAGCTTGTCGCGCAATACGTCTCTGCTGTGTGAGTACTCAATCTCTTTCCGATGCTGCAACTGGCCAACGACAAAAGCGGGATGGACATCCAATCGCTTGGCAAAGAGCCGAATACGTTCTTTCGAGTACAGCGGCCGGACTCGATCAATAAAGTTTTCTAGTTCGGCCTTGCCGACCAAGAAATCCTCGGAGAAAAGGTCGGCCCCTTTTTCGATGTCCGACTTGTCTTCTCTAGCGGTCGCATCTTGGCCTACGAGCGCAATATCCACGACGCCATCCCGGCCTTGGCCATCCTTCGCCTTCACATGTCCCATTTCGTGAATCAGCGTGAACCAAAACCAATCCAGCCGCTCAAACCGCATCGACAAAGCGATCACTGGTGATTCATGGTCGAGCCAGACGCAGCCACCATCAAGTCTTGTCTGGGGCAAATGCTCAATAACGAGAAAGCGAATTCCGTGATCAGCCAGGATTCTCGGCACATGCCGCGCTTCCTCAGGGTCGTTCAAGAGGAGACGCAAACGCGCCAGACAGTCATTGAACGCAGCGACCGTGAATGCCTTTTTCACCGTTACGGCTCGCGCTAGGTTCCTAGCTCTTGCCATCCATGCTTTATGAGACGTGGTTGGCGCCTTGTAGTCAGCGGCCATTTTTGCTGCAAACGGCAACTGATAGCCTCGTAGCGATTCGATATCAGGTACGCTGAAAAACTCAGTTACCTGTTTCTCAAGAGTGCCGATGTCGTCTGCCGGCCGAATCCACCCGCGCCGGAGCATTTCCCTCACTGGCGCTAGTTCGTAAAGCAAACCCCGTCGTGAAACCGTCTCTCTGGTTGCGCGGCTTGTCAGCCAAGCGCGATAGGAAGTCTCAAGGTTCATCCAGTATTCCGGCCCCGTTCCGAAGGCATCCCCTAAAAGCGTTGCCATGTCGGGCTTAAGGGCGACCTTTCCACTAACCAGCGCATGGATGTCACGCGGGGACTTCCCTACGATCTGGGACAAATCGGCCTGGCTCCACCCGCGAGCTTCCATTTCTTCCTTGAGGAAGTCGGTCATCGGGAACGCCTCTGCTGGAATCATCTGGGTCATCGTCATCACCGCCTCCGCTCTAGTGG
>CAZZGS010000832.1:0-2570 GCA_964653845.1 uncultured Bryobacter sp. | reverse complement strand
GCCCTGCCGTCGACTCCATCGACACCCACACCGGAATCTTCTTCCAGATCTGCGTATCCCGTCGCGTGTACTCCAGCTGCGGCAACTTCCTAACCGTAATCGAATCACCAGGCTCGGTCGTCTGAAAATTCTGGCTCCGCGCAAACACCACCTGCACGTTATTCCCCCGCCACTGCTTCTCAACAAACCCAACCGAGTTCACTTCCGAAAAAATCGCCTCGTTGAAGCTCTGCGTAAACGCCTGCCGAAAGATAAATGCCGACAGGTAATTCACCGTCCCCTGCGCCCGCCATCCTTTGCCCAACTCCGACTTGCCATCAAACCGCAAACTATAACCACCCTGTTTAATCCGTCGCCCATCATCCAGCAACAAACCCTTGTCGTCCACGCCAAACAAAGAGAAATCAAAATCGGAGCCCTTACGCGGCTTCCCGCGAAACTCCACGTTGTGAGACAGCCCGCGAGCGGTAAAATACTGCGGCCGGTACGTAAGATCATAAGAGCGATTGATCGCCCAGTAATACCCAACCCCGATCATCTGACCAAAGCGCGAAGAGTTCCCAAAGCTCGGCGTCAGAAATCCACTCCGCCGGGGCTGCTTCTCAAGAGACTTATAAAAGTAAGGGAAGTAAAAAAGTGGCACCCCTCTCAGCCGGAACATCGCCCGCTGCGTAATCGCCCGCTGGTTTGGCACAATGTCAAACTTCGGCGCCCGCAACGTCCACCACGGCCGCGGATAAGAACAACTGGTGATCGTCCCCTTGTAAAGAACATACTTGTCCTGCAACCGCTCCGCCCAATCCCCCTGAAACTGAAACGGATTCGAAGAAGTCAGAATCCCCGGCCGCGCATCGATCCGCGCTGCAAAAGTCCCCCTGATCTCATAGAACTTACCAGTGGAATCCTTCGTGTTGTAGTCCGCCTTCGCACAAAAGATTTCCTCCCCCTCTTCGTAATTCTTGTAATGCACATGCCCCCGCGCATGAGCTTCCCCCGTCTCAAGGTTGTAGTCAATCTCGTCGGCCTCAAGTGTCGACTCGTAGATATCAACCACCGCCCCCACCCTCAACTTCACCCAATCCCCCTCCACCGTCTGCGAACCTAAGGCCTTCACGTTCACCTTGTCCCGTGGTGGCGCACCCGGTCGTACAAAAGGAAGTTTAATGTTGGGATTCGCCGTAGTCCCACTCACAGCCGCATTTGGCGACTGCGGTGCCCCCATAACAGGAGGCCTATACTGAGCAAAAAGCGGAATACAAACAAAGAGCGAAACCCAATGAAATGAAGAAATTACGTGACAAGTAGCTTCAACCGTGTTATGCAAATAAGAGTAGTTCTTTGGGGATATACGTGTGCGGCTCAAGGCTCAGGTTAACAAGACGGGCTAGAGCGGCACAAGCAACGCTACTCTAAAGTACTGGAATCGACTCTCCGAAGAAAGGGGTGTGGCTTTGGCAATCAAGTGCGGCTATTGCAGCAGCGAGAACGCAGCGGAAGATCTCCGTTGCCATCTCTGCGGTCGTCGCTTGTCCGGGCCCGTCCTCGTTCCTGCCACTTACGGCAACGTAGCCCACCGGCTCGATGTTCTCGAAGAACGCTTGGTCTCCGAAGACGTTCGCTCGCGCCAACCCTTCCAGCCTCGCCTCTTCCCCGTACAGGAACCCAAGCGCGTCATCCCTTTCGAATCACTGTCTCCCGACGCCGCCAAAACCGCCCGCTCCACCCAGGAGCGCAATGCCAAAGCCCGCGGCAGGCAACGCAACATGTCGCTCAACCCGGACGACACCGAAGAAATCCAAAAGGAACTCGCCTTCCCTTCAGAGCATCTCGAAACCCGCACCGTCGAGCGAGCCCTTTACATCAACGCTCCAGTTGCGATCCCCACTCACCGCGCCATGGCTGTCGCCTACGACATGGCCATGATCGCCATCGGTGTTGGCATCCTGGTCACGATTTACTATTTCGGTGGCGTACAGTTCGGCCTGGCAAAACTCGACATCAGCACCTACGCTGTTGTCACTGCCTGTGTCGCCCTCCTCTACAAGGTCCTGTGGGCCCTCAGCGGCGGCGATACGCCCGGAATGGCTGCCGTGCAGCTCCGCCTGATCAATTTCGATGGCAACCGTCCCAGCCGCGAAGAACGCCTGCTCCGCGTACTCGTCTCAATCGTCAGCTTTGCCTCTATGGGCGTAGGCCTCCTCTGGTGTCTCTTCGACGAAGAAAAACTCACCTGGCACGATCACATCACCAAGACCTTCTCCAGCCCCAAAGTCGAAGTCTAGTCTAGCTACTTCACCGCAGCCATCGCGACAATCGAAAGCTTCTCCCAGGTCGGCAACCGGTGCCGCGCCCGCAACACCTCAAAACCGGAAGCCTCAATCCGCCCGAACAACCGCGAGTAGATCTCAATCAGCGCCCACAGGCTCGAGCGCGAATCCCGGTCCACCATCTCGATCATTGGTCGCGAAAACTGATAATACTCCCGGGCCCGCTTCCCTAAGTCTTCAAGCAAAGCATGTAATCGCGGCGACACCTTCCCCTTCTTAAGGTCTTCTTCACCCACTCCATAC
>CAZZGS010000831.1:0-2574 GCA_964653845.1 uncultured Bryobacter sp. | reverse complement strand
CGTCAATATCATTGATGGAACTGTTTGTGGCATCGGCGAATTTAATGCTGCCTTCGGCGTAGCGCTTGACTGATGCCTTTTCATTGAGACCGACTCTAATCGGCTTGACGCCATCGGCTCCGCGCAAATTGATTGTGACGATCTTTGCTTCCTTGTCGACTGCGGTGACGATCCCGGAAACACCCTTAGTCGCCCAGAGCATTTGCTCCTGCTGCTGTTTCTTGGCGATGTCGGTTTTGCTCATCAAGACGATCAGCGTAGCGTTCATGGTTCCGTCAGCCAGCGGGCCGCGGGCAAGAACACGGTCACCGGCGAGAACGGCAGACAATTCAGCCGGTTTGGCGTTCTGGAGGCTGGTTTCGCCCGGGGGGATCTGAGAGACCCTTGCTGCATCAGCCACCTTAACCTTTGTTTCAGTGCCGTCATCGGCCTTGATCGAAAGAGTTCTGGCCGCAGCATCAGCGGCGACAACGGTTCCAACTACTGGTTTTGTCGCCTGAGCCAGAAGGCTGAAGCTGCACGCAGCGAGGATTGCAATTTTGAGCATCAACGAATATTTCCCATCTTCAATTAGCCTGACGAACTTAAAGACGAAGAAGTTAGAGGGAAGATCCAAAAAGACATGTAAAGAATTGTGAACAATTCCCCCCGTGTGAAAGGAGGAGTAATCCCTTATACTAGAGGTGGTTGAAGATCAGCGTCCCCGTAAGCAAAGGCATTGAGTCCTTTTTCGGCACTCGAGACGAGAATATTCGTCTCCTAGAGCGCAACCTTGGCGTTCGCACTTTTCTACGTCATGACAATCTGGAAATTGATGGGGATGAGCGTTCTGTAGAACGGGCCAGATTGATTATCGAGGATTATCTACTACTACAGAAGGAAGGCCATGCGATTTCCAATGCGGATCTCAACAATTTCCTTCGCGTGGTTACCGTTGAAGATCAGACATCTTTACGCAATCTTTACCTAAGTGGGCGGCAGCGGAGTTTTGGCAAAAAGATTCTGGCTCCAAAGACCGTCAATCAACGCCGTTACGTGGAAGCAATTGAGACGAACGACCTGACATTCGGGATCGGGCCAGCTGGAACCGGCAAAACTTATCTTGCTGTGGCGATGGCTGTGGCCGCGTTACTTGGCAAGCAGGTGAGCCGGATCGTTCTTACCAGACCTGCAGTAGAAGCTGGAGAAAAACTGGGATTTCTGCCTGGAACCTTGCAGGAAAAGGTGGATCCTTACCTGCGGCCACTCTACGATGCGCTCTTCGACATGATTGAAGCCGACAAGGTGGAGAAGTTGCTCGAGAAGAACACGATTGAGGTAGCGCCGATCGCGTTTATGCGCGGTCGTACTCTCAACGATGCCTTCATCATTGTGGACGAAAGCCAGAACTGCACGCCGGATCAGATGAAGATGATTCTGACGCGTATGGGCTTCAATTCAAAGATGGTGGTTACTGGGGACATTACGCAGATCGACTTGCCCGGTGGCAGGCGAAGCGGATTGATCGAAGTAGCGGAAATCCTGAAGAACGTTGAAGGCATCGCGTTCGTTCACTTTGACGACACAGATGTGGTGAGACATAGCTTGGTGCAACGGATTGTGCGGGCCTATGAAAGCTATTCGGAGAAAACCGGAATTGGCCGCCAAATGCTGTTAAAGCTCGATGAGCAAGTGCCGGCGGCTGCAGCGGTGGCCAGCATTACCCCAGGTTCGCCAGTAGACCAGCCAGAAGCCTGATGGGCAAACGAAGCTCCATTCTGTTCCGCAAAACGATCCCCAAAGAGGATCGCTCCGTGTTGCGTGCCTTTGCCGAAGAATTAGCCGAACAGGTGCTAGAGGCCAAGAGTTTTGATTGCCTGATCAGCAATGACAAACAATTGCACCAACTGAATTTGCAATTTCTTGGGGCAGACTATGCAACTGATGTCCTGAGTTTTCCATCTGGAGAGGATGAGAACCTGGGTGAGTTCGCGATCTCGATCGAGCGCGCGGCTGAGCAGGCGGCAGCGCAGGGACATAGCCTTGTCGACGAATTGAAGATCCTAATGCTGCATGGCGTGCTGCATCTAAAGGGCATGGATCATGAGACGGATCGTGGGCAGATGCGACGCGTCGAAACCAAGTGGCGCAAGGTCTTTGGTTTGGGAGCGGGATTGATTGAGAGGACTCGATGATTGCAGTCTTCTGGATCGGTCTTTATATAGCTTCGCTTGCGGCGCTGATGTTGTTCTCTTACGTGCAGTTGCTCTACCTCGAAAGCCTGCGTTTGAGGGCTCGGGATTTTCCGGCACTGGAGTACTTCAAGGACGTGATTTCCCCAAGGCTGGGGATGGAGACAGATGACGCAGCACTGGTCTTTAGCCTTTACAAACATGGCTTGCTGGTTTGTATCGGGGTGCTCGCGTTTTTCCTGAGTGATGGCGGGCCCACTCCTGTCCTGGATATCTTGCAGGGGATCGCTGTGGCATTGGTTTCTATGGCGATTTTTTCTTATCTGGTGCCACAGTTGATGTACCGAAGGGCTACCGGTGAAGCACTCGGAGCCTTGGTTCCATTATTGAAGCTGGCTGCTTT
>CAZZGS010000830.1:234-2576 GCA_964653845.1 uncultured Bryobacter sp. | reverse complement strand
GTCTTCCTAGAAGACTATCCCGGTTCCGGCAACACCACATTGAGTAAAACTCTTGGTAGATTAATTAGAGCTGACGAAGGAAATCTTAGAAACGATCAAATTCTTCCTTTTCGTAGAATACAATTTACTCCAGATATGCTGCCAGGAGACGTTCTTGGCGTAAACGTTTTTGAGCCCAAAACTGGAACCTTTAGATTTTTACATGGGCCAATTTTTGCTCATATTGTTTTAGCTGACGAAATAAATAGAACTGGCCCAAAAGTACAATCAGCTTTCTTAGAATGTATGGGCGAAAAGCAAGTAACCATAGATAATGTTACCCATAAACTTGATGAATTATTTTTTGTTCTTGGAACTCAAAATCCACTCGATATTGCTGGAACTTATCCCTTGCCAATTGTGCAGCTAGATAGATTCTTACTTAAACTTCCCATGTCGTATGTTGATAATAAAACTGAAATTCAGATCCTAGAAGAACACTCCAAGATTGAAGACAAGAGTGAAAACATTTTATCTGTATGCTCACGATCTGATATTTTAGCGGCACGAAAATCATGTGAAGAGGTGTTTATAAGCGGGCCTTTACGTGAAGCAATTGTAAACATAGTTCAAGCAACGAGAAATAATCCACTGCTGCAATTTGGAGCATCTACTCGTGCAGCCATCATGTTGCAAAAAGCCGTAAGAGCCTGGGCCTTAGTTCAAGGTCGAGATTACGGTAATGAAGACGATCTAAAATATGTGGCTCAATTTGTACTTGGTCATAGATTGAAGTTTCATACAGGTGCCGGAGAATCTAAGAAAGCATTATTAGAATTAATGACTCCACATTTAGAAAAGCTAATCAGGGCTAAGCCTTAATACGATAATAAGAAATGAAGGAAGCCCGACGGTGCGCTACAAGTAAACACTTGTAGGCAACCGTCGGGATCCGAGACGAAGAAAACCCAAAAGTAGGACTGTAAAAGCTTGACCGCCTTACAGACCTACACTAGGTTGCTAATCACTAGGAAGCCATCTGACGACGGAGATCGTCGTAGTAGGACTTGCCTCTGTTGAATGCCTTTCGGTCTCTGGGCTTGAGACTCTGGGCATAGCTCTCATCCGTTTCAAAACCACGAGCATGATCGTCAGGATTGCGACCCTTGGGCCCGATGGCTTCGGAGTTCAGAGCTTCCGCGATATGGATCTCATCCATCGGAGGCGGTTCTTTGTCGACGTTCTCGATCGAGATGGCAGTCTGGACATTGTTCTCATATCCACGATACCAGAGGTTGGAGTCGAAGAATCCTTGGAACCAGCCGCACTGTGCTCCAAGGTGCAGAACCGAAGCCAGATACCCCTGATCGGAGAGCTCCTTCATTTGCCACATGAAGTGCTCAGTTAGGTCACTGTGCTCTGCCTCTTGAAAGACAATCTGATCGAGTTCAGGCCGAAGAGCTTGAGGATCGACCAGAAGACGTTCCTTATAATCTCCCTCAACGGTCGTCACCTGAGAGCAGATGGCAAGCCAGTCTCCATTGGAGTCGTGCACCCTTGCAGTCGGAGTATCGAAAGGCTTTTGTGAGAAGCTCCCTTCGATGAAATATGAGCGCAGTGTATGCGCCATCTTTCGTTGAGACTTGCGACGTCCCTCGAGATCTTGGAATCCAGCCTTCTGGTTTTCCTGAGGCCCACGCATGGTCAGAATCTGCGCGATGCCTGCATTATAAAGAGACCGAAGGATGGTCTCAGGAAACCCGAGCATTCCGGTCTTCTTTTGGATGATCAGATCGAAGGTTCCCAACCTTTCGCGCAGGAGATCCATTGTCCAGCCAGCATCGGTTGCCAGCGCAACAACATCCAAGTACTCCTTCCTGGTCAGGGGCAGATAAGTTCCGTCCTTGAAACGGACACCTTCTCCCTTATAGTTCCCAGCTTTGATTGCCGTTGCGCGACGACGAATGTAGGAGAATGGCGTGAGGTACTGAGCCCACCATACGGCGTGCTTGGGAACCGTCAGGTTCCAAAGCTGAAAGCACGGCTCCTCTGCCACCATTCGATAGAACGCAATCGTCTGATAGAGCTCTTTGATTTCCCTACGGATCTCAAGAGCTCTATCCTCGCCAACGAGCACTTCTCCGGGCGGTCCCAAAAGTGCAAGCAGGTCTTTGTGCTCCTGCTCGAGCTTCGGAATATTCGCATGGGGAAAGTGCCGAGAGATCGACTCTCGAAGCACGGCTCGTTTTCTTTTTCGCCAACCAGTATGCTGCTGGATCTGCAATCTCCTGGGGCGCCAAACAGCTTCCCTTAGGAAGTGAATCGCGACAGGAACTGCAATCACCAGGGCAATGGTTAGCCCG
>CAZZGS010000830.1:0-224 GCA_964653845.1 uncultured Bryobacter sp. | reverse complement strand
GGGGGTATCGAGTCCCTCCAAGAATCCTGGACTTTGCGATGCGAAACGACCGCTCTGAGCCCACGCGTCCGAGGACAACGCGAGCACTGCGGCACCCAAGGACCAAATGCAAGTTGCATTGTGGTCCGAAAGTTGTGTCGCATTCAGATCCAAAGGAGCAACCCCTTTGGGGGGCTTTGCGCTGAGATTACCCAACGCGCCCTTCACCATGATCATGTCTATGC
>CAZZGS010000829.1:0-2580 GCA_964653845.1 uncultured Bryobacter sp. | reverse complement strand
GTATCAATTGATGACCGGCCGCATCATTCCAGGCTTCCCGTCGATGGGTTCATGGACGGTCTACGGCCTTGGCACCGAGAGCAACAGCTTGCCTGCATACTGCGTGCTGCCCGATCCGCACGGCGCACTCGAAGCTGGCCAGCCCATGTACCTCAATGGATTCCTTCCAGCCGTCTATCAGCCAACCACCATGCGGCCCGGCAACAAGCCCGTGCTCAATCTTGGCCTGCCGCAAGGCGTGCAGATCGAAGAACGAACCAAGACCATCAAGTACCTCAAGGCCATGAATCAGGCCGCCTTTGCCGGAGAAGATAACGAGCTTGAGGCCCGCATTACCGCCTATGACCTTGCCTTCAAGATGCAGATGGAAGCACCGGAAGTCTTCGACATTTCAAAGGAAGACGAGAAGACCAAAGAGATGTACGGCATTGGCAAAGAGCCGACCGACGACTACGGCCGGCGTTGTCTGCTGGCCCGCCGCCTGGTAGAGAAAGGTGTCCGTTTCGTTTGTGTCACCTCTGGCGGTGGCCCTGGCAATCTGCAATGGGACGCCCACGACGATATCGAAGAGAACCATCTGCGCATGGCTAAACAAACCGATCAACCAGTTGCGGCGTTGCTGAAAGACTTGAAACGCTGCGGTTTGCTCGATCAGACTCTGGTGCTTTGGGGCGGTGAATTCGGACGCAGCCCGGAGTCGCAAGGTAACAAGGGTCGCGACCACCACAATCTCGGCTTCAGCATGTGGATGGCCGGTGGCGGAATCAAGGGTGGAACCATCGTTGGTGCCACCGATGCCATTGGCCTCAAGGCGATCGAGAAGCCCTATCACTTCCGCGATATTCACACCACAGTGCTCAATCAGATGGGCCTGAATCAGCATGCTTTAAGCTACATGCACCTCGGTCGAAAAGAAAGACTAACCGAAATTGAAGGAATGGTGATAAAAGAGATCGTTTGATCTCATGATTACCAACGACACCCTCACCCCCTCCCAGCGAAGCCTTCTCTTCAATGGAAGTTGCATGGCACTGATCGCCACCGCACTTTGTTTTGCCATCAGAAGCGACGTCTTCGACGCCCAGGCTCTAGAGTTCGCGCTCTCCAAAGAACAGATCGGATGGACGGCGTCAACAGCCTTCTGGGGCTTTACGGTAGCAATGCTATTTGGGGGCCCGCTTTGTGACCGCATCGGCATGAAGCCACTGCTCGGGGCAGCGTTCGTGATGCACATTACTGGCGTGTTTGTAACCGTGGTGGCACAAGGCTTTTGGAGCCTCTACTCGGCCACCCTCGCCATCGGAATAGCCAACGGGCTGGTGGAAGCGGCAATCAACCCACTGGCCGCCACACTCTATCCGGAACGCAAAGTCCAAAAGCTGAATCTGCTGCACCTCTGGTTCCCAGGCGGCATTGTAATCGGTGGCTTGATCGCCTGGATGCTGACTGGACTCGACATCGGCTGGCGCATCAAATCGGCAACGATTCTGATCCCGACATTGATCTATGCATGGATGATGTTCCGGCTGCCCTTCCCGCGCACTGAGGCCGTCGCACAAGGTCTCTCGCTCAAAGACATCTATGCCGAAGCCCTGCGCCCAATGTTCTTGCTCTTTTTTGGCTGCATGATTCTGACAGCAGCCTCAGAGCTTGCCCCCAACCAATGGATGCCCTCGATTTTGTCCAAGACCACCGAACTCCCAGGCATCGCACTACTGGTCTGGATCAGCGGAATCATGGCGCTTGGCCGGGCCTCTAGCGACTGGGTCTTTGCCCGCATCTCTTCGGTGCCGTTGATGATGGTGAGTACGCTCCTGGCCAGCATCGGCCTCTACACGCTGAGCAGCGTAAGCGGGTCGGCGGCAACGCTGGCCGCATCGGCGCTCTTCGCTGTTGGCGTCACCTTCTTGTGGCCTACGATGCTTGGGATCACAGCAGAGCGCTTCCCTCGTGGAGGCGGTTTCCTATTGGCGTTGATGGGCGGCGTGGGTATGTTGAGCAGCAGCTTTACAGTTCCAATGATTGGTCGTGTCTATGACCAGTCTGGCCCTGCGGCAGCATTGCGAACCGTCACTGTCCTGCCACTGGTGGTTTGTGTGATCTTCGCCTTCCTATGGTTCTCAGAAAGAAACGCGCCTCGAATGAAAGCGGTCAGCCATGCTTAGAAGATTTTTCCTCTCCACTCTCGCCGCACCGCTGCTAGCTCAGAAGCAGAAGCGGAAACCGAATGTGCTCTTCGTCGTCGCCGACGACATGAATACAGCCCTCGGTTGCTATGGTCACCCGTTGGTGAAAACTCCGAACATCGACGCACTCGCCCGCCAAGGCGTGCGCTTTGATCGAGCCTATTGCCAGGTTCCGCTCTGCTGCCCCAGTCGCGCCAGCTTCCTCACAGGCTTGCGGCCCGATGCAACAGGCATATGGGATAACGATATGGACATCCGGATCAAGCATCCTGACATCGTTACCCTGCCCCAGCACTTCAAGAACAACGGCTGGTTCAGCGCACGCGAAGGCAAGATGTTCCACATGAACGTCCCGATGGGCGTGGGCACTCCGGCATTCCAGGATCCACCAAGT
>CAZZGS010000828.1:0-2584 GCA_964653845.1 uncultured Bryobacter sp. | reverse complement strand
CTCAAAGTTCATGCTGTCTTCTGGCTTCAACTTCGACAACACCTACGCACGCGACCTTGAAGGCTTCTACGCCCCAGGTACTGCAGACCCGGCTCCCGCTCCAAAACTGCTCAAGCTCAACACCGGGTTAGCGATAGAACTCGGCCTCGACCCAGCCAATCTCAATGCCGCCGAAATCTTTTCCGGTAATCAGGCCCCAGTGGGCGCGAGTGTAATAGCGCAAGCCTACGCTGGCCACCAGTTCGGCAGCTTCGTACCCCAACTCGGCGACGGTCGCGCACTCCTGCTCGGCGAAGTCATCGACACATGCGGCCAACGGCGTGACATCCAGCTCAAGGGCTCCGGCCGTACCGCCTTCTCACGCGGGGGCGACGGCAAGGCAGCCGTCGGTCCGGTCCTGCGTGAATACCTGATGGGCGAAGCCATGCATGCCCTCGGCATCCCCACCACACGAGCCCTCGCCGCCGTCGCCACCGGCCAACCCGTCTTCCGTGAAACGCGCCTCCCCGGTGCAGTCCTCACCCGCGTCGCTGCAAGCCATATCCGTGTCGGTACTTTCCAATTTTTTGCAGCGCGTAAGGCCTACGACAAGGTCAAACAACTAGCCGACTACTCAATCGCCCGCCACTATCCTGCACTAATAAACGAAGCCAATCCTTACCTCGCCTTCCTCAACGCTGTCTGCGACAGACAGGCATCCCTGATCGCGAAGTGGGTCCACGTCGGCTTCATTCACGGCGTCATGAACACCGACAACATGGCCATCTCTGGCGAAACTATCGACTACGGCCCCTGCGCCTTCATGGACCGCTACAGCCCCAGCACCGTCTTCAGTTCCATAGACCGTCAAGGCCGCTACGCCTTCGCGAACCAGCCAGTAATCGCCCGCTGGAACCTCGCCCGCCTGGCTGAAACACTGCTCCCCCTGATCGACAACGACGACAAGGCAGCCATTGAGAAGGCCACCAACGCCGTCAACAACTTCACCGATCTCTATGACAACTATTGGCTCGAAGGAATGCGGGCAAAGCTAGGCATAGTAGGCGAACCACAACCCAGCGACCTCCTGATCGCCACAGGCTTCCTCGCTGCGATGGACGGCCAGAATGTAGACTACACACTCGCCTTCCGCGCCCTGGCAGAAGATGGCGCAACCCGAAGCCCCTTCGAGGCTTGGGCCCCAGCATGGCGCGAGCGCAACCCGGACTCCGCCCTGATCCTCAAGAACAATCCGCTCTACATCCCGCGCAACCACCAAGTCGAAGCCGCCTTGACAGCAGCTACAGAGCAAAATGATCTCGCCCCATTCGAGACTCTACTCGCTGTCATCACTCAACCCTTCACTGAGCGTCCTGGCCTTGAAGCCTTCACCCAACCTGCTCCACAAGACAGCGAGCCCTACCGCACCTTCTGCGGCACCTAGGCACCAACAAACGGATTCAGAACCCGAACGCTCCCGTAGGATTGCCCATGCGACAGATCCTCGGAATACAAAATCTCGCAGCCGCCAGCCTGTGCAGCCGCCACAATCAATGAGTCATACCAGGAGATTTGGAAAGCTTCGTGAATATGTAATCCACGAGTCAACAGGTCAGGCGTTTGACGAACCAACTCAAACCGCTCGATAAGTACAGCCATGAAGGCCCTGCATTGGGCCACACTCATCAGCGGCTTCTGCCCGCGCCGCATGATGTTTACAAACTCCTGAATCACCTGCATGCTCAAGACTCCGCGCCCCTCACCCGTTGAAGAATCGATCAATTCTGTCGCCAGCTTCGCCTTCTGCTTCGAAGTTTTATCAAAGACGTAGATCAACACATTGGTGTCGAAAAAAACCTTAGCGCCTTTCATTCATCTCTTCCCGAGAATACTTCCGTGTCACTTTGACATCCTTCATCTGCGACACCACCTCGCGAAAACTCAACTTGGCCTTGCGACCTTCCTCTGCATACTTCGCCAACCAGTCGCGAAACTCATCGTTCAGGCTTCGGCGATTCCGTGCTGCGACAGCTCTAGCCTGTTCAATCAGTTCATCCTCTGCGGAAAAAGTAATATTTCGCACGATTCTAGTGTACACAAGTCTCGTGTGAAAAAGTTACAATCTACATATGCCCGCCACGCTTGCACTGCTCCTCACACTTGCACAGACCGAATACCCGCAATCGAAAGACCTCCCGCCAGCCAACGGCTACAGCCACGTAGTCGCAACCAAACCCGGCAAGATGATCTTCATCGCCGGCCAGGTGGCAATGAACAAAGAAGGCAAAGTCGTCGGTGTCGGCGATCTCAAGACCCAGACCGAACAAGCGATGCTCAACCTCAAAACAGCCCTCGCCGCCGCCGGTGCCGACTTCTCCCACGTCGTTAAGCTCAACTGGTACGTCAAGAACTTTAAGACAGATCAGCTCCCCATCATTCGAGAAGTCCGCGCCCGCTACCTCAACAAAACGAACCCGCCAGCAAGCACGCTCGCCGGAGTAGCAGAGTTATTCCTCTCCGACGTACTGATTGAAGTAGAAGCCATCGCCGTCATCCCGGAGAAAAACTGATATGTCTCAAGCGCTGCCCCCAGCCAACGGCTACA
>CAZZGS010000827.1:427-2592 GCA_964653845.1 uncultured Bryobacter sp. | reverse complement strand
GAAAGGCAAAACCGAAGAGTTGTCCCCACTTTTCTTGCTAGCTGTTTGTCTCAGTCAAGGGGTGCACTATAGGCTGTCCCTAAATCTAAATCGTCCCCCAGAAT
This sequence comes from uncultured Bryobacter sp., assembly GCA_964653845.1. Taxonomy (GTDB): domain Bacteria; phylum Acidobacteriota; class Terriglobia; order Bryobacterales; family Bryobacteraceae; genus Bryobacter. The sequence goes on along the minus strand of CAZZGS010000827.1, from coordinate 2,488 downwards.
AGATGACCCTGTGAGCGATGAAGAGAGTGAGTGGACAGCGTGAGACAGTCCGCGCGACCTGGGATCACACCATTTGACGTCTCCGCTCTGTGACCGTTGGTCAGCTGACTGCTACTTCAAAATCAGCGCACCTCATTCCGGTTCCGATGCCAGCTATTATTCGGCGGCCGGACCCACTGGGGCGCTTTTTGGATGCGCCGCTACGATCTGGGGAATGAAGCCTGTTTTGGGAGCGCGGTTTAGGCTAATTCTCTAAATGCTGGCGCAACCAGTTGAGGGCAAAACCGTAGTCTCGGCGGGCATCCCAAACGTTGATGTTGACCATCTCGGCGATTTCTTCCCATTTATAGCCTTCTACACTCCGCAGCCGCAGGACCTTATAGGCACGCGCATCCAAGCTACGTAAGCGCCGAAGGGCCTTTCCTAAATCGTCCAATCGGGGATCGGCAACAGCGTGAAGCGCGTTGTCCGGGGTAGGTATCTGGCGCTTATCGGCGTCCCTGCGACGGGAGCGATCCACCAAAACCTGCTTCATCCCGCGGCGCATCAATGCGAAGAAATGCTCGGTGTCGGAAACGGCGGAGAAGCCGACTTTGAGACGTTTCTGAAGTATTGCTTCTTGCACCAGATCTGACGGACCGAAGCCTGCGGTCTTTCCCTCGCCCGCCATCAGTGAACGCGCCATGCGTTGCAAGCGGCTGGCCGCTTGGCGATAGAGAGTTTCGTTAGCCAATAACTCACCTTGGCGCACTCTACTCATTAGATCCGTGAAGTTTAGCGAATTACACATCAACGAAATGTTAACAGACTTTCTCCAGCGAGTCGATTAATCTGGCGCACCATAGTACTAAGTCGTTTTCTCTCTCCCCAGGGTTAAATCGCAAACCACTTGCGATCGCTTGGGCCGCCGCTTCACTAACCCCAAAACTCACTATTTTGGCACAGAGGTTCTGCTTCCAAACATCGTCGAAGGCCAGATTCCAATCGGCGTATTGTTCTCCGGTAAACATCTCGATCGCTATTAAAGCCAAGGCATAAACATCGCTGGCGGTGGAGTATTGACCCAGTAACTGCTCGGGGGCCATATAGCGCACAGTACCAGCGGGCTGGGTTAAATGCGACAAGGTAGACGCCTCCAAGCGCAGGGCCGAAGTGCCAAAATCAATCACTAGCGGTTGAAGGTGTTCGTCTACTAACTCTAAAAGAACATTCTCAGGTTTTAAATCACAATGCACAACGCCGCGAGAGTGCGCCTCGCCCACAATTCCACACAAAGCTTTCAGCAGTAAAGCCGCGCTGTCCTGATTTAAACGGCCCCTCTCATTTAGATAAGTCCGCAAGGTTGGCCCATCTACCCGCCTCATCACTAGATAAGGAACGCCGGGATCTTCAATCCAAGCATCAATTACCGGTAATATACCGGGGTGCCGAAGCATTGCCGCCGCGCCTACTTCTTGCATGAATCGCCGTTTCAGCCAGGAGGCCGTAAATGCAGCACTGTATTCTGGCAACTTGAGCCGTTTCACCACCACGGCGGCACCATTTTGAGTATGATCGGTTGCGGCAAAAACATCGGAAAATCGGCCTTTCGCTATTACTTCGCCAATTAGGAATCGATCCTTAAGCAAAGTGCCAGCTGTTAATTCGCCCACCTCTCGAATGGGCAACTCTTCTTCGGCGCGATACTTGCGCTTGCGCCATTGGTATAAGGCTTTTTCCACAATCCGGAGCTGCCAAAGCAGGAAAGCGACGATGCCCACCCCGACCCACCAGATTAATGCCGCCGGGCGCCGCTTGCCTAGATAAAGAGGCTGACTGGATCGATGGAAGTAATCCTCCACTATACGAAATTCGATGCCGGTTGGAGCTGGGTTCACCGGGAAGGTGAGGCCCGGCGCGGGCTGCCAGCCCGATGCCGCAAATTCCGGCCACGACCATTCGCGATACTCCATCTTCACTGTGGCGGCTGCATCGGCTGGCGTGGTGGCCACCCGCACGAGGCCGTTCTCGAGTAAGCCGTTCAAACGGACAAGGCGACCGGGCTGATACAGTTCGTCTGGC
>CAZZGS010000827.1:0-417 GCA_964653845.1 uncultured Bryobacter sp. | reverse complement strand
GTTCGATCCGGACCCGGCCCTTGAGAGTGCTAAAGGAAATACTCCCATCCTTCTGCTGCAAAAAGGAGTTCATGAAAACATCGGGATGCGGTAGCCCCAAGCGTTGATCCAAAGTCCACCAATCGACTCGCCCTAGAACGCCCGGTTTGAATTGGCCCGGATCGCCAATTTGCATCCCACTCGCCGTGCCCTTCCAGAGCCTGTTTTTTGCGTCGAAGCCGAGCGAGTAGATCCCTTCGTTCTCTCTGGCCGGCGCGACGTGTTCGAATACGAGCTTTGTGGTGGGGCCAATCTCGCCTTCGGGCAGCCGCGCCCAAGCCAGATCTGAGGGCAAATCATAACCAATGTAGATCTTCAGATCGGGGCTTACGGCGGCAGCCTGGAGTACTTTCATCCGCAGCCCATCTTTTTCGGTAA
>CAZZGS010000826.1:0-2592 GCA_964653845.1 uncultured Bryobacter sp. | reverse complement strand
TGCTTCCATTGGTCGGTGCCATCGCCGACTACGGCCACAAGAAACGCGAAATGCTCGGCGGCCTGGCCTTTATCGGCGCGGTTGCCACGGGCCTCATGTTCTTCATGCACGGCGAACACTACCTTTGGGGTGCCGCTCTCTTCCTGGTTGCCAACCTCGTCTTCGGCGCATCTATCGTCGTCTACAACGCCTTCCTGCCAGAAATTGCCGCACCCGAAGAACGCGACACAGTTTCCTCCACCGGCTGGGGCATTGGTTATCTCGGCGGCGGAACTCTTCTCGCCCTCAATCTGTATCTTTACAGCAACGCCCAGTCCTTGGGCATCTCAGATGGTATGGCCGTTCGCATCAGTCTCTGTTCGGCCGGCATCTGGTGGGGTCTCTTTACTATTCCGGCCTATATGGGGCTGCGTAACCATTCCGCTGCCCGTTCGCTCCCACCCGGTGAAAACTACCTTTCCATCGGTATCAAACAAGTAGTCGCCCTCTTCAAAGATATCCGCCTCTACCCGCAGGCACTGCTTTTCCTGGTCGCCTTCCTCCTCTACAACGACGCCATCCAAACCGTCATTTCCCTCTCCAGCCAATTCGGATCCGATCAACTCAACATGTCGATGGGCTCGCTTACCAAAGCCATCCTCATGGTCCAGTTTGTAGCCTTCTTCGGGGCCACCGGCTTCAATTTCCTCTCCAAATGGCTTGGTGCCAAACACAGCATCGCCGTAGCCCTAGTCATTTGGACTCTCGTCCTCTTCTACATCTACTTCGCCGTCAAGACCGAAAGCGAGTTCTTTATTCTCGCCTTCGTCATCGCGATCGTAATGGGTGGCAGCCAGGCCCTCAGTCGGTCGCTCTTCTCGCAACTCATCCCCAAAGGCCGCGAGGCCGAGTACTTCTCCCTCTACGAGATCTCCGACAAAGGCACAAGCTGGATCAGCCCCCTCTTCTTCGGTCTCGCCCTCGAACTCACGGGCAACTATCGCCTGGCGATTTTCTCCCTCATCATCTTCTTCATAGGCGGCCTCATCGTGCTCCTTCGCGTCAATATCGATCAAGGCATTAAAGAAGCAAGCAATGCCCACTAACTTTACGGTCGCCCTCGACGGTACCCCTCTCATGGGTCCAGTTGGTGGCATCCACCGCTTCACAGAACAGCTTATTCTCGCCCTTCGCAACGAGTTCCCCGGCGACAACTACATTCCAGTCTCCGACCAGTTCGCCCCCACCCCGAAGGGCTTGGAGAAGCGCTGGTGGCTCTACGGACTCAACAAAGCTCTCAAGCGAACCGGCGTTCAAGTCTTCCACGGTACAGACTTCGCCGTGCCTTATCTGTCGCGAGTCCCCAGCGTGATGACGGTCCACGACTTATCCCCCTGGAACGAACCATCACCGACCTCAGCCAGAGTTCGGTCTCGAGCCGGCAAGCTGATCAGCTGGAAGATTCCTAGCTTTCTCCATACCCCGTCAGAGGCGGTCCGCCGCGAAGTGATCGAAACCTTTAAATGGCCAGAAGACCGCATCGTTGCGATCCCGCTAGCCGCCGCCGAAATGTTCACGCCGGATCCACGAGAGACAGTCGACCCATACTTCCTCTACCTCGGCACCCACGAGCCACGCAAGAACCTCGAAGTCCTGGTGCAAGCGATGGCGATCCTGGACGCCCAGGGCATCCGCATTCCGCTCTTGATGGCAGGCCAATCCCGCCCAGGCTACCGGCTGGACCTGCATCCCAACATCGAGCGCTTAGGCCCGCAGTCAGAAGCAGAACTTCCGCGCCTCTACCGCAACGCCACAGCCGTCCTCTATCCCTCAAACTACGAAGGCTTCGGCCTCCCGATTCTCGAAGCGATGCAATCGGGAGCCCCGGTAATCGCCTCGGACATTCCGGTCCACCGCGAAGTAGGAGGAGATGCAGCGCTGTACGCCAGCCCCAAAGATCCCGCCGCCTGGGCCAGCCTCATGCAGTCTCTGATCGGCGGCGACCCCCAACGCTCTGCAGCCTCACTGGCCCGAGCGAGAGAATATAGTTGGCAAAAAACAGCAAGAGCTTTCCGGGATCTCTACGCCCGCTGCTTGTAGGCCAATCGGTAGATGCAACTGGAATCTGCCCTGCTGGCGTCTCTAGACCGCCGGGGTGAAAGACGGCTGTGGTCGAAAGCGTCTAACTTTAATCGAGCCCGCTCGCTGGCGCGTCTGAAAGATTTTGTAAGCCGACTGCATTCCCATCAGCGTCTCCATTTTTGGCCCAAACGCCTCTTCGATCCGAACTGCCATGTCACCAGTCAGGTCCACCTTTGAGTTGAGCAACCCTGACAAAGACTGTCGCGACACTCCCGGCGCTTTGGCCCTCCGCGTAAAACCGCTTGAGTGCTTTGCGACTAAAGCTACGGAATCTCACAAACTAAGTGTCAAGCGTCGCGTGACGCTTGTCAAACCGCAAAGCCTGTCCCATTCGTCCCCACATGCTAACCTTAAAAATACTTCACCAGTGTCACCTTATCGCCATATTTCCGCCCTCTTAGCCCTAGCCATAACTTTCTCCTGCAACCGCCAAGCCGCCCCTGCCTCTGCCAATGCCAACGCACCCCAGGC
>CAZZGS010000825.1:0-2594 GCA_964653845.1 uncultured Bryobacter sp. | reverse complement strand
CCGAACAGACCAATCGCCACCATCAGAAGCGTCGTCGCAATCGGACGCTGAATAAAAATACCGCTTACATTCATGAATGAGCTTCACCAAGTGTGGGCTGTGCAATCGTCGCCTTCTTCCGGCTCGTCCACAGTCCCTGTAATTTGTCGAGATACACATACACCACCGGAGTCAGATACAGCGTTATCGCCTGTGAGAAGAACAACCCTCCCACCACTACCAGCCCAAGCGGCTTGCGGGATTCACCACCCGCGCCATATCCAATCGCGATCGGCACCGCTCCAAGCAACGCTGCCGCCGTCGTCATCATGATCGGGCGAAACCTCGTAACGCAACCCTCAAAGATTGCCTCCGCAGCACCCACCCCATGATTCCGCTGCGCCTGCAGGGCAAAGTCGATCTGCATAATCGCATTCTTCTTCACCAGCCCGATCAATAGAATTAAACCCACAAAGGCATAAAGATTCAGTTCTACATTCATGATTGTCAGCGTCAGCAATGCTCCAAACGCAGCCGACGGTAACCCCGACAGAATCGTCAGTGGGTGGATAAAACTTTCATACAGCACTCCCAATACGATGTACACCACAAGAATCGCCACAATCAGCAGCATCGTCATATTCGAAAGCGAGTCTTGAAACACCTTCGCCGTGCCGGCAAAGGTCAGGTTTATATTGGAAGGCAGCTTCTCTTTCGCCATCTCTGTAATCTCTTCTACCGCCTCACCCAGCGCAATACCCGGCTTCAAGTTAAATGACACCGTAACGCTAGGCAACTGCCCCGAGTGATTGATCGTCTGCGGGCCAACATCCTCACTCCGCTTCGTCACTGCATCAAGAGGAATCAGCCGCCCATCTCCAGACTTCAAATACAACTTAGCCAGCATGTCTGAGAAGGCCTGGTAGCGAGGCGTCACCTCCAGCATTACCCGGTACTGATTATTCGGCGCATAAATCGTACTCGCAAAGTTATTGCCGTACCCGTTGTAGATCGCCTGTTCAATCATCCTCACATCCAGGTTGTAGGTAGCCGCTTTGTCGCGATCGATTTCGATCTTCACCCGCGGGCTCCGCATCTGGATATCGCTGTTAATATCGAGAACACTCGGCAGCTTGGCTACTTCGCGTTCGAATCTTTGCCCCTCGCGATACAACTGCATTGTGTCGGCGGCCTGCAAGGTCACCTGATAACTCGAGCTAGACCCGCGTCCACCCAAGCGCAACGCGGGTGGCAGCGTCGGCACTGCCCTCACACCAGGAATCGCCCCCAGCTTCGGCCGCAATCGGTTCGCAATCTCGGCAGCAGAAGACTTGCGTTCCTTAAGCGGCTTGAGCGCCACATACAAACGCCCGGAATTACCGCCGCCACCTCCCATCATGCCTCCGCCCACACTAGACATGAAACTGTCGATGTCAGGGTCGGTCGTAAGGATCTGGTTGATCCTCTCCTGATATCCGCGCATCGCAAGATAACTTGTGCCCTGAGCCATCTCCGTATTCACATAGATCTGATCGGTGTCCACATCTGGAATAAACCCTTTCGGCACGCGCTCAAACAGCCACATCGTCGAAGCGAACATGGCGACAAAAACAATCACCATCACAAAATGATGCTTCACGACCCACCGCAAGCTAACCTCATACATCAGCGTTGCGAACACAAGCGGAGCCTCAATAATCCGCGACAACAGGCTCGGCTTCTCAGGCGAATGCGGCCTCAGGATACGGCTCGCCAGCATCGGCGTTAGCGATATCGACACAAACCCAGATATCAGCACCGCAGTCGTAATCGTCACCGCAAATTCGTGGAACAACCTCCCCAACACGCCACCCATGAACAGAATCGGAATAAACACAGCCGCCAGCGAAATCGTCATCGAAACAATCGTGAACCAGATTTCCTTCGACCCGCGATAGGCCGCCTCCATCGGTGTCATTCCATTCTCGATATGGCGCACAATGTTCTCAAGCATGACGATCGCATCGTCCACCACAAACCCGACGCTCAGAATGATGGCCATCATCGACAGGTTGTTCATCGAGTAACCCAGCAGATACATCACCGCGAAGGTACCTACCAGCGACACAGGTAAGGCCAGCGTCGGGATAATCGTCGCCGTCGCCTTCCGCAGGAATAGGAAGATCACCATGATAACCAGCCCCAGCGACAGCAGCAACGTCATCTGAATATCGGCAAACGCTTCGCGAATATTCTTAGACCGGTCACTCCGTATCACCAGATCTACCGTCGGCGGCAACTGCTTTTGAATCGAAGGCAACAGCTTCTTCACCGCATCGTTCACTTCGATAATGTTGCTGCCCGGTTGCCGCATCACCATCAGGTTCACGCCCTGCTCAAACTTGTTGGTCGCCTTACTCCAGTTCCAGGCCATCGTCCGCTCATCTTCGCTGCCATCGCGAACAACTCCCAGATCAGCCAGCCGCACCGGCGCATTGTTCCGGTAAGTCACAATCATCTTCGCGTAATCTTCAGCCGTCGGTAACTGTCCATTGGTCTGAATCGAATACGCCTGCTGCGGTCCCCACATCGTCCCCGTTGGCACATTCGCATTCCAGTTCCGGATCGCATCGCTC
>CAZZGS010000824.1:0-2601 GCA_964653845.1 uncultured Bryobacter sp. | reverse complement strand
GACCAGATGGATGAAAGCGACAGCGAAGGGCTGGGCTGGATGAGCGAGGAGGCCGTTGAGGCGGTCGAGGAAGAGTGCGCGATTGGCCAGACCGGTAACCGAATCATGGAAGGCTTCAAAGAGGAGTTGCTCGTCGAGTTGCTTCTGGTCATGGATGTCGGTTTGGAGGCCTACCAGTCGTGTGGCTTCGCCTGATTCATTGCGCATGGCGATGGCACGGGTGATCATCCAGCGGAATTGGCCGCCGCGTGTGCGGGCGCGGTACTCGGCTTCGAGCGGTTCGGGTTGGCCTTTGAGGTAGGTAGCGATGCGATTGCGGAGAATCGGGAGATCGTCGGGATGGACGAGCATGTACCACTCGCCTAGATCACCGGTGATTTCTTCGTCAGAGTAGCCGAGCATTTCTTTCCAGCGAGGTGAGAAGTAGACCTCATCGGTGCGAAGGTTCCAATCCCAAAGACCTTCAGTTGAGCCGAGGGCGTTAAGGGTTTTGGTTTTGTCTTCTGCGGCAATAGCGTCGATAGCGGATTTCTTGCCGGTGATGTCGCGGTGGATAGCGACCGAGCCGGTTGCTTCTTTTTTGTCGTTGAAGGTAACGGTGATGGAGACGTCCTGAACTATTTCACGGCCTGAGGGGGTGAAATTGGAGATCTCGCCCTTCCACGATCCTTCGAGATCAAGGGCTTGGAGGATGTGGTCGCGGGACGGAACCTGGAGCCAGTCGGGTTGTACCTCGCTGAGGGTCTTGCCCTTGGCGAATTCGGCAGTGAAGCCGTAGAGTTGCTCGGCGGCCTGATTCATCCACAGGACACGATGTTGCGTGTCGTAGGTGAGGATGGCGTCCTGGATGGCATTGAGCAGATCTGTAGGCTGCGTCTGCGCCGTTGGGCGCGCAGCAAGGAGTGTGAGCGGCGTACCTTTGATGGGGAGGATTGTGCCTTCCATCGCGAGTATCGGACCATCTTTTTGCCGGAGGTGCAGGATCATTGGGTCGCTGCCGGGAGTGATTTCTTCAAGGATTGTCGAGGCGGAGCGGCCAATGAGGCGATTGGGATCGAGCCCCAACAAAGCATGGACGGCGGGGTTGATGTATTGGACTGTAGTGTCGAGATCGAGAATCGCAAGGATATCGGAGGCATTCTCGACGAGAGCGCGGAAACTGGTTTCAAGCTCGGAAAGCTGTTCGTGGGCGAGCCGTTCGCCGGTCAGATCGGCCATGAAACTCATGTATCGAGTTGAAGCTGTACCGTCGGGATTGGATAGAGGGGCAGTATAGACGGCGAGGTCGAGGCGGTTGCCGTTCTTGCGCAGGATGCGAATATCCTCGCGCGTCCAAAAACCGGGTTTAGGAAACCTGGGGGCGATTGGGGAAGCTTGGCCAATGATTTCAGAAGCGGCAAAGCCGGTGGTGGATTCAGCAAGTGAGTTCCATTGAAGCACCTTGCCTGCGGCGTCGAGGATCTGAACAGGCAGGGGCGAGTCGGCGAGCATCTTTTCGAGAAAATTAGGGGCTGACTTGGGGGCTTCGGCCTTCTTAAGCGAAATGATCCAGTGGGTGATGTCGTGGTTTGAATTGAGGACTGGCTTGGCGTGTATCTCAACATCAATAGAGACATTGGCTTTATGCCAAATAGAGATTAAGGTATCGATCGGTTCTCCTGAGGCGAAGAACTCGGGATTGAAGAGAGCTTTAGGGGACTTACCGACGATTTCGGAGGACTCGAAACCAGTAAGGCGGGTGAAAGCTTCATTGATGAATAGGACAATTGGGCCTGCACCAATAACCTTTTCTGCCTCGGCGACAAATATAGCGTCTTCGACAGAGGAAATGGTGGCTTCCCAGAGGCGAAGGCGTTCTTCGATCTTGCGGCGATGTTCTGCAGCATCGGGAATATAGGTGGCTTTTTGATTCTTGCCCCGGTGGGCGATCAAAAAGATCAGGCCCGAGAAAATGCAAGCCAGGGCAGCGCCGCAGACAAGAATCAGGTCAGCGAGTTTTTCGTTGGCGCGCTGGAAGTCTGGGCTGGGCCAGAGGCGCATCTTCCATTCGGAGCCGAAGATTTTGAGACTGCCCATTTGTTCCCAATCATCGGGACGATTTTTGGGGAGTCCGCGAGAATAGATGGGCTCGTAGCCGTCCAACAACTGGAGAGAATAGTCGCTGGCAAGGAGGCGGTCGAAAACATAATCCATCATGACCTGCAGATGAAAGACACCAACGAGGGCTCCGGTGAGTTTTCCGTCGACGATGCTGGGGATGTATGCGGCGAAGGCCTTTCCGCGATCGGCGACGACAATGGCATCGCTGATGCGAGTGCGGCGTTGTTCAGCGACCTCGGTGAGAAGTTCGATGCGGTTCTCTTTGACAAGGCCGTGCAGCTTTATGACTGCGGGTTCATAAACAGTGGGGAGGGCCCAGGTGATGCGCCAGTCTGCGACAACCTGACGGGGAGTGCGGTCGGGCTTGTTCGCCGAGGGATTTTCGATCCAGGCGATGGAAAGAAGGCTGGGGTGTTGCTCGAGAATCTGACGGACATCGAATTCCCACTCGATGCGGTTCATGTCGGGCCGAATCTGCCATTTGGCGGCCATACGCTGGAG
>CAZZGS010000823.1:0-2605 GCA_964653845.1 uncultured Bryobacter sp. | reverse complement strand
TGGACGCGGTGGTCGGGCCGGGCCACGATGGAAGGCCGCACGTGTTGCCTGGTGATGGAAAGGGCCATTTTCGTCGGTCGCCAAAGGCATTACCAGGCCAGGGGCGCACTTGGCAGTTTCAGGTTTCCAATCGAATGATCGTAGCTGCAGCCGGAGACCATGTAGACGTGATCCAAGGCGAAAAAGTCAGACGTATTGAGGCAGGTGCCGCAACATGGAACCTGGTAATTGCCGATTTCGACGGCAACGGGAAGCCGGATGTCGCAGCAGCCTCAGGCGTTGAGGTGCGTGTTCATTCTCTCGATGGCTTCATCGATCTCGGCGGTCGACTTGAAACCAATCGTGACGGCATCCACCTTGCCAAACTGCATCACGAATTTGATTGACGCATCGCGCTGTTCTGGAGTGATGAACTTGCCTTCGCCCATGATCTTCATGCCCAAGACCCCGGTTCCCTGAGCGTGCACCTTCTCAATCGTAGGCAACACTTCAGAGCGGTCTCCCGGGACATTTGCCTCGTCGCGCAGGTTATCCATGCGGGTGCCATCGTGGTTGACTCGCATCAGCGCAACATCCAGCCAGTTGTTGCCTGCATAAGCGCGAATCGGCTGCAAGCCATGCCCTGAACATCCGTGGCAGCGGATCAACTGCTTGTGCTTGGCTTCTGACAATGCATCGCGCAAGGCCTCCAACTCTTTGGGCCAAGTGGTTGTCTTGACGTTATGCAGCAGGAAGATGTCGAAGTAATCGCTGTTGAGCTCGCGGCGGAAGCGCTCGATATCGTCCATCGGCTTGTAGCCTTCACGCGCAGCATTCTGCCAGCGCAGCTTTGTCATCAGCCGGTAGTTCTCACGCGGAATCCCCTTGAGCGCTTCAGCCAGCATTTCGTGCATCTGGTCGTAGTTGTCGGCAGATTCAAAGAAACGAATGCCACGATCGTAGGCATAGCGAACCAGGCGAGTAAATTCCTTCTGCCCCAATTCTCGCTGTATGCGACCTCCATGCGTGCCCGTGCCGAAGGCCAGGCGAGTCACCTTCACATTGGTCTTACCGAGGCTGACCCAATCGGTTGCAGAACGTTTTGCGGCCTGCAATGGAGGAAGAGCAGAGGCAACCGCAGCACCGGCAGTCACCTTTAAGAGATCACGACGCGAGAAATTCGACATGCGGTTATTGTACGGAGACTGGAGACGGATTACAACTACCAGGCGGGCTCGGGATCCTTGCCCTCTTCATGCTGGCAGGGTGCCCAGACCAACGCGGTAAAGCCAATTGAAATGTTGGTCTTCTTCGGCTTGATCGAAACAGTCTCAATCTGGGCATTCCCGGAATCGAGTTTCGCTGTGATGGCCGCCACCGCAGTTTCAACTTCTTGCTCCATCTGGGCGATCTGCGCCTGGACGGCCTCAACAGTATCTCCGGCGCGGCCGACATCACCTTGCTCTTTGAGTACCTTGCCCGCCTGCTTGGCAGCCGTGGCAGCCTTGCCGATATTGGTCTTGGATAGCGCACTGCCACGGCCAAACATTGCGCCCAGCACTCCGCCAAGAATGCTGATGCCGGTACTCACCATTTCGCTTGAGCGTTTTTGTTGCTGCAGTTGTTTGGCAGCTTCAGCCTTGCGCAAACGCTCGGTAAGCACATCGATCCTGGGGCGATATTTGGTGCGAATCTTCTCCACTTCAGCATCCCGTTCTTCATGCAGTTCATGAGAGATGCGGGCGCGGAAGTCAGACTCGGATTCCCCGGGATGCGAGAAAGCTTTCAGGTCAGGCACGGTAAAGATATCGAGTGATTCGTTGGCATAGATGTGCGTAAGAAGATCCTTCTGCCAACTGGCATAGTTCTTCCCTTTGGTTGCTGCACCAGAAAGTTCGGCGTAGCCAATGCCCTCTGTGGGCGCACCTTCCAGCTCGTCCGGATGAATGTCAGCGACCTGACTCTCTGACCATGCAACGGGAGTGTTGTCATCCTTGACGGGAGTAAGAAAGACTCGGTCAATTGATTCATCGATTCCAGACTTGGGGTCATTAAAGCGGATCTTTGTCGCAGCGCACATGTGGGGAAAGTACATAAGATCTTTGCTTGAAGATCGAGCTGCGAGAAATTTCTGGAGTACTTCTGGCGGCAAGACAGGGCGTGCGGCGGCGGGGGCAAGTGCGGGGATCTTCGCGCCAGCCTTGGGCTCGGCAACAGGGTCGGGTTGCGGCCCCTTTGCCGTAAGACTCTTGATCTGGTCGCGAGTGAGCGGTCCTCGAAGATAGCTGAGCGCCCAGCGCGTTTGAAAGATCGTTGGTGTGTTGTTGTGAACGCTGTTGAGATAGAAGACGCGTTTGCCGAGACTCGATAGGATGCGTTCCGTTCGCGCAGCGTCAAAGGCCATTCCGGCTTGAGCGCTCGCGCCACTGAGGCCTTCCATCAAACGGGCTTTATCGCGCTCCGTCTGCAAACGCCCAATAAACCATGTGCCGCAATTGGCCAGGCCTTTGTAATCGAGATCGACCGGGTTTTGCGTCGCAAGAACGATACCCACACCAAAGGCGCGGGCCTGCTTGAGCAGAGTGAGAAGCGGCTTCTTGGCCGGCGGATTCCCAAGGGGTGGGGG
>CAZZGS010000822.1:0-2609 GCA_964653845.1 uncultured Bryobacter sp. | reverse complement strand
TGGCTCTAGCGGAAGTTCAGGGGCAAGGTAGAGATCAATCGCCTCCTTGATGTTCTCCATTGCTTCCTCTTCTGTCTCGCCGTAAGAGGCACAGCCGGGTAGGTCTGGACAGTAAACAGAATATAGTTTGGTCTCGGTATCGTATTCGAGGACAACTTTCATAGAGCAGCCTTTCTGACATCGGAGCGGAACGGAGGAGTTGCAATATTGAAGCTAATCTAGGCAAGCATCTTTTTGATGACTTCGCCGCTTACGTCGGTGAGGCGGAAGTCTCGGCCCATGAAGCGGTAGGTTAATCGTGTGTGGTCGAAGCCCAGACAGTGCAAGATCGTCGCTTGCATGTCGTGCACTCCTACCGGATCTTGCGTGATGGTGAAGCCCAGGTCGTCGGTGGCTCCAATGACTGCGCCGGACTTGACTCCGCCTCCGGCGAGGAACATTGAGTAGGCGTTGGGGTGGTGGTCTCTTCCTGCATTGTCCGGGTCTAGAGTGTTGCGGACTTCCTGCATTGGGGTGCGGCCGAATTCGCCTCCCCAGACGATTAGCGTGTCATCCAGAAGCCCTCGCTGCTTCAAGTCCTGGATCAGTGCCGCTGTGCCCTGGTCGGTCTTTTCGCAGTTGGTCTTGAGGCCCTTGTTGAGGTTGGTGTGCTGGTCCCAGGAGGCGTGCATCATTAGGATGAAGCGGGTTCCCCGTTCTACGAGGCGGCGGGCTAGCAGGCAGTTGGTTGAGAACTGGTTGGTGGGCTCTTTGCCGATGCCGTACATGTCGAGAGTGGCTTGAGATTCTTTGGAGAAGTCGACTAGCTCGGGGCCGGCTATCTGCATGCGGTAGGCGAGTTCGTAGGCTGCCATGCGGGAGGCGATTTCCTGGTCGCCGGTTTCGCCTAAATGCTCTTTGTTGATGTCGGAGATGGCATCGATGGTTGCGCGCTGGGTTTTTGAGTCGACACCTTCAGGGCTCGACATGTAGAGAATCGGGTCGTTGCCGCTGCGGAACTGGGTGCCCTGGTAGGTGGAGGGTAGAAAGCCGCTGGAGAAATTGGAGGCACCGCCACTGGTGCCGGCGCCCGAACTGAGTACGACGAAGCCGGGGAGGTTTTCGCTTTCGCTCCCCAAGCCGTAGATGCTCCATGCGCCCAGTGTGGGGCGACCTGGGACTGTTGAGCCCGTGAACATGAGGAGCTGGCCGGGATGGTGGTTAAATGCATCTGTGTGAACGCTGCGGACGAGGCATAGGTTATCGGCTTGCTTGGCGATGTGAGGGATGTAATCGCTGAGTTCCATGCCGGACTGACCGTGCCTGGTGAAGACACGCGGGCTGCCAAGGACGGCGGCGCTGGGTTTGATGAAGGCGAGCTTGAGGTCTTTGGTGAAGCTTTCGGGGAGGCTTTTGCCGTGCCATTTGACGAGTTCGGGTTTGGGGTCGAACAAGTCCATCTGGCTTGGGCCGCCCTCCATGAACATGTAGATGACTCGCTTGGCTTTGCCCATGAAGTGGGGCTTCTTTGGGGCTAGGGGATTGACGCTGGCGGCGTAGCCGTCGCGTGCAAGAAGGTCGCCGAGGGCCATCATGCCGATGCCGCCGCCGACGCTTTTGAGGAAGTCTCTGCGTGGATTGAAGGGGTTCATGGGTGGCTACTCTCTGACAATGAATTCGTCGGTGTTGAGGATGATGCGGGCGAGGCCGGTCCAGGCTGTTGCCGGAGGTTGTTCATCCAGGTATTTCTTGAGGCGGGTGAGTTCGCGGTCGTTTGCTTTTCGGCCCAAGGCGAGTTCGAAGGCTGTGTTGATTTTGGCTTCGATTGTTGCCGGGGCTTCCGTTTGAACGCGGTAGGCGAGGGCTTGGGCGGCTTCGTAGAAGACGGGGTCGTTCAATAGGTTTAACGCTTGCAGCGGGGAGTTGGAAGTGCGTCTGCGGCTGCAGGCGACCGTCATGTCGGGAGCGTCGAAGTTGCCGAGCATGGGATAGGGAGCTGTGCGCTGGAAGAAGATGTAGAGGCCGCGACGGTACTTGTCGGTGCCCTGGCTTTCGTTCCATTTGGCTCCGCCGTAGACTAGCTCGGAGACGCCTTTGGGTTGAGGTGGGCGGACGCTGGGGCCGCCTAGTTGGGTGTTCAAGAGACCACTTGCGGCGAGGGCGGAATCGCGGATGGCTTCCGCACTGAGGCGTATACGGATCTGGCGGGCGAGGAGGGCGTTATCGGGGTCGATTTCAGCGACATCGGGCCGAGCCTTCGAGCTTTGACGGTAGGTGGCACTGGTGACGATGGCGCGGTGGAGTTGCTTGACCGACCAGCCCTTGGTCTGGAATTCGCGGGCGAGATAGTCGAGGAGTTCGGGGTGGGAGGGCTTGTCCCCTTGAAGGCCGAAGTCTTCGCTGGTTTTGACGATGCCACGGCCGAAGAATTCCTGCCAGTATCTGTTGACGATGACTCGTGGTGTTAAGAAATTCGCATCGCTGACGAGCCACCTGGCGTAGGCGAGGCGCTCTGGTTCATTGCCGGGTTTGAATTCGGGTAGGACGGCGAGGGTGCCGGGTTGGACTTCAATGCCGGGGGTCTTCCAATCGCCCCGGACGGCAAGGCGTTGCGGTGGAGCGGTGGGGTT
>CAZZGS010000821.1:0-2611 GCA_964653845.1 uncultured Bryobacter sp. | reverse complement strand
ATATTGTCGCCATCGACGGAACAAAGACGCTGGAGGAATTGCGCCGGCTGGTAATCAACGAGCAGTTCTCACGGATTCCAGTCTATGACGGTGAAGTCGACAGGATCACTGGTTTTGTCCATGTGCGCGACATGTTTGAAGTGGAAGATCAGGATCGTGCGGGGATGAAGGCGATCGACCTGCAAAGGCCAATTGCGTTTGTGCCAGAGACAAAGCTGGTTACCGATCTGCTCAAAGAAATGCAGCAGGACGGCAACCATATGGCTATTGTGGTGGATGAATACGGCAATACTGCCGGTCTGGCCACGATGGAAGATCTGGTGGAAGAAGTCTTTGGTGAGATCCGTGATGAGCACGAACCTGGGCATGACGTGATCACCGAAGAGGACGGCAGATTTGTGGTGGCAGGAAGTTTTGACGTCGATCACCTGCGGGATTTGCTAGAGTTCAGCCCGGATGAAGCGATTGAGGCAACGACTGTGGGTGGACTGGCAACCGAGTGGTTTGGGCGAGTGCCCAAGGCTGGGGAAGTCATCGAACGAGATGGAATCAAGCTCGAAATTATGTCGAGCGATGAAAGACGGGTAGAACGCCTGCGGCTGTGCCGCACGGTCGAAGCCGGTGAGGAAGAAGATGTCGAAGAGAAGAACAGCGAAGACTAAGTCGAAATTCGGGCGCGTGGCGATCGCCGGGAGACCGAATGCAGGCAAAAGCACGCTGCTGAACGGTCTGCTGGGATCAAAACTGGCGATTGTGTCGGCCAAACCTCAGACTACAAGGTCAAGCATCATGGGGGTTGTAACGGAGGACGCGGGTCAAATCGTGTTTTTCGATACGCCTGGAATCCACAAGAGCGATACCCTGATCAACCGCCGGATGATGCAGAGCGTTCGGGCGGCGCTTGAGGGGAAGGACCTTCTGATTTATGTCGCCGATGCAACGCTGATGGCAGATCAGGGAAACTTAGCCGAAGACGAGAAGGAAGCTCTCGATGCATTGCGCCGGGCGCGGGATGGCAATCCGGTGCCTGCGTTTCTCGTATTGAACAAGATCGATCAGATTCCCGACAAGAGATTGCTGCTGCCGCGGATTGAAGCATTTCAAGCAGCCTTTCCCTTTGAGGCGCTGATTCCGGTTTCTGCGCGCAAGGGTGAGGGGCTGCCTGGATTAAAGAAAGCAATCTTTGAGAAGCTGCCTGAGGGTGAGCCGCGATTTGAAGCTGATTATCTGACAGATATGCCCGAGCGGAATATCGCGGCGGAAATCATTCGCGAGAAGATCTTGCACTTTACCGGCGACGAGGTGCCGCATAGTGTGGCCGTGGTTGTCGAGCAGTGGGAAGAGAAGCCGAATGTGGCGCATGTTACCGCAAGCATTATTGTGGAGCGCGAGGGCCAAAAGCCCATTCTGATCGGCGCTAAAGGCGCGATGATCAAAAAGATCGGGACTGAGGCGCGGAAAGACCTGGAAGAAATTCTTGGCAGGAAGTTTTATCTTGAGTTGTTTGTCAAGGTTAAACCGAAGTGGCGCGAGAATGAATCATTCCTGAATGAATTGGGATGGCAGAATACGAGTGAGGTGAAATGACCAAATTATTGATCGTAATGGCGACACTGTTCGCCCTGATGTTGCCGGCGACTGCCCAGAAGAAGAAAAGCGATGATCAGATTTACGACCAGGTAAAAATGCGACTTGCGAACGATCCAGATATTAAGGGTGGCAACCTGGATGTAGATGTAAAAAGCGGAGTCGTTACCGTAAAGGGGCGAGTCGACAAAGAGCGGGCTCACCAGAAAATCGAAAGAGTCGCCAAGAAGGTGAAGGGCGTCACCTCGGTTGTAAATCAGGTGAAAGTAGAGCCTTAAATGAAAGTTGCGGTGATTGGGACGGGCTATGTAGGCCTGACTACAGGGGTGTGTCTGGCGTTTGTTGGCCACGAAGTTCATTGCCTGGACGTGGATGAACGCAAGGTAGAGGCGTTGCGGGCCGGACAGATCCCTATTTTCGAGCCTAACCTGCGGGAATTAATGCAGGAAGGCATGGACCGCCTGCACTTTACCAGCAGTTACGAAGAGGCAATTCCAAATGCCGAGATCGTCTTTATTGCTGTCGGTACGCCGAGCTTGCCCGATGGGCAGCCTGACCTGAAGTATCTGCGGAGCGCGAGCGAGAGCCTGGGAAAACACTTAAGCGCATCATTTACGGTGGTGGTAAACAAGTCGACAGTCCCGATTGGCAGCGGTAACTGGGTGGGGGCACTCATTCGTGAATCGCAGAAGGCGGCTGGCAAGAGCGCGCCATTCGCTGTAGCGTCGAATCCTGAGTTCCTTCGAGAAGGGTCGGCGATCGCTGATTCACTCTACCCGGACCGGATCGTGATTGGTGCCGACAGTGGACGGGCTCTTGAATTGCTTTATACGTTGTATCGGCCTGTGATTGACCAAAATTTTGCCGCGCCCGCATTCTGCCCGCGACAAGAAGGGTTTGGGGCTGTAGCGCTAGTATCTACGGATCTGGCGAGTGCGGAATTAATCAAGTATGCGGCCAATGCATTTCTCGCCACCAAGATCAGCTTCATCAACGAAATTGGGTTGCTGGCTGGGAAAGTGGG
>CAZZGS010000820.1:1423-2623 GCA_964653845.1 uncultured Bryobacter sp. | reverse complement strand
TTTTTATCCACTTCCATCTGCACCGCATAGCTCAAACTCGCAAAATCCGCTTGAGGCTTCTCCCCACCCGGCATCAACTCTGGATGGTCCTCCATATACCTCGACAGCAACACACTGCCCTTCGTCTGCGCTTCTTTACCGGCAGTCCGCATGGCCTGCACCATCTCCACACGGCTCGGCACCGGATACATCCCCGTAGCAATCAGATTCGCCACACTAGGCAATACCAGCACCAGCCCCAACCAACACCCGGCCAGCGACAAAGCATTCGTCGCCGAACTCGTTCCATAGCCATTCACCAGAATTGCCAGCCCAAACCAAAACCCCGTATACAGCGTCATCATTCCAATCCACAACGCAAGCCGCATCCAAACCGTCGGCAGCGATAAATCGACACCCGTAACCAGGGCCCCAATGAGAGTAAAACCAATCACCAGCCCCAGCAACAATCCACCCCGCAACAGCACCTTGCCGGTCACCAGTTGCGACATCGTAATCGGCTGCGAAAGCGCCAGCAACAACGTCCCCTGCTCTCGCTCCGCCGAGATCATGTTGTACCCAAGCGCCAGCACCAGCAGCGGAAACAGATACACCAGCACGAAGGCCAGATCAAAGCGCCCGGCCAGCAAATTCGTCGGGTTCTCGATCTCGTCATTGGCGAGTATCGCCTGCTTCGAGCGCAAATTCAGCTTGAAGTAGTAAGGATACAAATCGCTCTGCCCAATGGCCAGCGTCGCCAGCGGTGCCGGAGGCATCGCAAGATACGGCGCAGCGCTGGTGCCTCCAATTGCACCGGCGCTACGCGGATCTTGAAACCCCTTCGGCTCCATCCGCCCCTCTTCAATAGCCACCAAAATACCTTTCAACTTTAACATCCGCTCGCCCTGCTCTGCCTCCGCGGCCGCCAGCGTCTGCCGCTGAAAAGCCACCCACGAGCTGCCATTGTAAAGGCTATAGCCCACCAGCGTCGCCATCAACAAAACAACCGCAATCAAAGTCCGGTCTGCCTTCAGCAGACGCCATTCCTGTTTCGCAATCGTGGCAATCATTCTGCGCGCAACCTCTGCGTAGCCGCCCAACCTGCGGCCAAGCTGGCAAGCAAAGCCCAAAGCGCAAGCAAGCCCAGGCTCCAGGTCTGCTGGCTCAATACAATCCCCACATCAGGCGAGCTGTATTCAAATGCCGGCACCGAAGCCCACA
>CAZZGS010000820.1:0-1413 GCA_964653845.1 uncultured Bryobacter sp. | reverse complement strand
TCGTCCCCCATATGCGCCGTCTCTGTCTTTGGCGCTCGAGTAATGTCAGCATTCAGCACATCGATAAACAAACGCCGGTACTTCTCGGCAGCCACCGAAAAATCCCGAAACTGTGCAAAGTCCGTCCCGCTCAATCCCATCGACACAGACCGAATCGCCATCAACGGAGCCACCAAGCCACCCTGCTGCTGCAATCGGTTCTGTGCCTCAAATGTGTCCCACAATTCTCCATACTGCTTGTCGTAAATCTCATTGCCATGGTCTTCGCCAGCCTTCAGTGAAATCCCGGCGTAATTGATAGGCAACTCCTCAATCGTCGCCACCTTGTACTGCGCCAGCAGCTTCTTCTTCAACCCGTTCTCATCAAAGCCCTTCTTCAAATCCGCATCCATCCGTTGCGAAAACGCAAAGCTCGAAGGCGTCCGATACACCGTCCGCGACAAATCGCTAAAAATTCGCGGTGCCGCAAGCCCGTTAAAAATCCAGAAGCCCAACAAACAAACCAGCGCCAACCGTGCCGACTTCGCCAGAGCTGAAACCGTTAGCGAGATTCCAATGAAGGCGACAAAGTAAAGCAGGTAACTCAACGTCATCCATCCCAAACGAGGCAAGTTCGCAACAAAAGACCCCGTATCGCTTGCCAGCACCAGAGCCGCCGATCCCACAATCGCCGCCGGAACCAGCAACATCCCAAGCCCGCCGGCAATCCCCAACGCCTTCCCCATCGCGAGCGTCGGTCGAGGCACACCCATCGACAACACCAACCGCAAAGTCCCCTGCTCTCGCTCCCCGGCAAACGCCGAAAAGCTCATCAAAATCACCAGTAGCGGAATCAGCAACTGCAACACACTCGATGCCGTCAGATCTCCAAACCGGGCGAGCGTATTCGCATCCCGAGCCGGCTTGTACTTAAACTCATTCTGCTTGTGCGCCTCAAGCCACACTGCGACACCCGTATAGTTATCCGCCCCCCGGTCCACCAGCGACAGCGGGCTCTTTGGCTTAAACGCATACACCCCGTAATGCGCCGCCGAGTGCGGGTTCTTCTTCCCCTGCGTCAGCCATTGATCCCGAGTCTCAGCCCGGGCCTGCTCATGCTGACGATTGATGCTGACATACTGCTGCCAGCCAATCCCGAGCGACACACACAGCAGCGTCATCACAATCGCTGCCGCAATCTGAAAGCGCCCATCCTGACGCATCTCCAGCATTTCCTTTTTGGCAATATGTAGAATCATGATGTTCTCCTAGTCGTGCATGTGCTCGAGATAAATCCGCTCAAGATCGGCGTGCCCAAACTCATCCGTATTTAAGACCTGCTTCAGCGTCCCCTGCCGCATGATCCCCACCCGCGACCCATCTTCCTTGGCCCGAAACAAATCATGTGTCGCCATCAAAATCGCTGTCCCCTGT
>CAZZGS010000819.1:0-2626 GCA_964653845.1 uncultured Bryobacter sp. | reverse complement strand
ACGCTGAGTGGAATATGCGCCTTGGTGACGCTCACGGGGCGAAGGTGAAGTTTACGAGGAAGGCAAAGGAGACCAGGAGCGCACAGACGAGTCGTAGAACCAAGTGTCACCGAGGGTAGCGTTACCGCCGCCGCCGAAGAGGACAATACGGTTGCGGCGAGAGTCAAAGCTGATGCCGTAGTGGTCTCGTCCGGCGACGCTTCTGCTATTTGGTTGTTCCGACCAAGTGTTGGTGCGGAGATCGAAGGCCCAAAGGTCATTGAGCGGACAGGGGCCATTGCCGCTGGCGCAGCCGCCGTATAGATACATGAGCCTGGTGCTGGGATCGAGGACAGCGTGGTGGAGGCAACGGCGCAGGGGTTTGGTACCAGAGGGTGTGATGTTGGTCCAGCGATTGGTTGCGAGATTGAAGGACCAGGTGTCATCGAAGCGGCCGGAGTTGGTAAAACCGTGGGAGATGATAAGGGAATTTGAACCGGGGTCGATCACGCCCGAATGGCCTTAGCGGCGGCTAGGGCCAGCATTATCGATGCCCAGTTGGGCCCAGCTTTCCGACTTTAGGTCAAAGGCCCAGACATCGCTAAAAAAACCAGAACCTTGGCCGCCAAAGAGGATCAAACGGCGCTTGGATTCATCGAGAACAAGGGTGTGGCCTAAGCGGGTGGGCGGAAGGGGCCCAACCGGGGTGAGAGATCTCCAGGATTGGGTGTTGAGAGAATATTGCCAAAGATCGTTGAGATTGGAGTTGGCTTGGCCCCCGAACATATACACAGAGGCAGCGTCTGGATCGTAGGCGATGGTGCCATCGTTGCCGGGAGGGGGGGCCTGGCCAGAAACAGGGAGAAGATCGTAGCGCCAATCCTGTGCAGCGACAGACAGGGCGAGAAGCAGGAAAGCTGATAAGCGGTTCATGCTTATCGGTAGTCATTGGGGTGGGAGAAAGTGATGCCGGGAAAAAAATAAATTGGCCCGCCAGTTTTTTGAGGCTGGCAGGCCAATTGTTCTTAGGCGGAGGGTTGAAAGATTAGGCGCGTTTGCGGCGGAAATAGAGGAAGGCTACTGCGGGGATGAGGGTGAGCAGCGTGCCTGGCTCAGGAATTGCACCATCAACGGTTGGGATAACGCTGTCGTCAAGGAGAGCAAATGCATGGTTATCCGTTTCAAGGGCGTTGCTAGTGGAGATAAACCTAATCCTGTTGAATTGATCAGCAACAGTGGTCGCGAAGATATTGATGTAAACACCAACTCCCTGGTTTCCGTCGGCGGCGGTACCGGCGCGGGTGGCGATATGTGAGCCGGTGAGGGAAAACTTGAGCGTGCTTCCATTGTAAAATTCAAGGGTATTATACGTATCAACGCTGCCGGCGTAAAAACCGAAATAGTTGATCAGGGTTGGAAAGTTTGCCTCGACAGGGCTGCCTGTAGCGCCATTTGGACCGACGCAAAGATAGTTTGTGTTGTCAGCAGGAGGCTGCGCACAGAAGCCAGCAGAAGTGTTCCGGATACTTCCTGAGCCTAGAAGAGAGTAGACAACACCGTCTTCGGTGTAGGTCGGGACAGTTAGGGTTCCGGCGGTAAAGTCAATCGTGGTGGCGCCAGCGATGGATGTGACTAACCCATTGGGAAGGGTAGGGATTGCTGGAGAACCACCGGCAGTAACAATGGTGGCCCCAAAAGAGCACGTAGCAAATGCCAGGATGCTGCAAACAGAAAGGATTGGTTTCATCGTGGATTCAGAGTAACCGCGATGGAGGGGTAGTTGAAATACTGTACTAGCGAAATTGGTACTGAAGTAAAAATAGTACCAGAGGGTTTCCCGATGGAATTGGTACTAACGCAAGAAGAGTGGTGCCAGACCCTTCCAACTCATGTGCAATCCGAGGTATCCGAATACGACGCTCATGGCAACCTGGAGGGTTTGGGAAGGAACTTTGGTACCGAGCCACGAGCCGAGGATGGCACCGGGGATACCGCCGAGAAGCATTTTGAAGACCAGAGCGTGATCGACCTGGCCGAAGATGATATGGATGCCGCTGCCGATGAAGCTGAGGGCCACGCCGAAGAGGAGGGCTGTGCCGACGATGGTGAAGGCGGGCAGGATGGTTTGATACATGAGCAGGAGGCCTCCTAGCGCACCGGCTTCAGCCGAGGAGAAGCCGACTTCTGCCCCAATGGGAAGAGTGGCGAATGGGATGAGCCAGCGGCGCTCCTGCTTGGGACGGGGCATCGATTTGATGCGAAAGAGACGCATCAAGGCGAGGGCGGCGATGGTGGTGCCGACGAGTGGAAGCAGAATGGGTTCGATTTGTTTTTTGCTGAGGTGTAGCAGGATCCAGGAGCCGAGCAGGACACCGGGAAGCCCACCGGCCAGCATGAGGCCGAGCATTCGCCAATCGACGCTTTTTCGCAATATATAAAGCGGAGAGGCGCAGAGTTTTATGACGAAGACAAAGGCGAGCGAAGTGCCTACGCTTTCCGATGCGCTGCGACCGAGTATGAGCACTAGGAGAGGAACCGTTAGTGGGCCGCCACCTGCGCCCGTCAGGCCGACGACCATTGCGATGAAGAAGCCGAGAATCGTTTCCATAAAGTGGGCCTATTCTGTTGCGAAGGTGTGGATGCCACA
>CAZZGS010000818.1:0-2631 GCA_964653845.1 uncultured Bryobacter sp. | reverse complement strand
GCCGTCATAAAAATCTCCTGCTCCTCTTCAGAGAACTTCTCAAACTCCTTTTAGAGGAACGCTATCTAATAACGCGTAGCGCGGGAGCGTAGCCGGGGATGATGGCGTCGGTGGTCACTAAGGTGAGGTCCTCGGCAATGGCTTGAGCGATCAGGGCGCGGTCGAATGGGTCCCATGAAGAGGCCGAAGCGGAAAGAGTGCGGCGACGTGCTGGGGGCGGTGCAGAAGCGGTTGCAGGCTGAGCGCTTCGATGGTCTCATCGAACCAGAGCCGCGGGTCGCCCACGTCGAGCAAGCCTTTCATGGACTTGATCATGACTTCCCAGTAAGAGACCACGCTCAGGTACGCGGGCCCGGCTATGATGGCGGCCTTCGCCTCAGCCGAGAGGCGGTCGGGCTCGCTCGTGGCGATGAGGACGACGCCAGTATCGAGCAGATAGCGGGTCAGACTTCACCCGCGAGAAAGCGATCCAGGTCGATGGGGTCGTCCCAGCCGGGTTTCAATTGAATTTTGCCTCGCATAGTGCCAAATTTGACAACGCGTCGTTCCGGCGGAGCAGCGACGAGTTGCGCCACAGGCTTCCCGTTTCGGGTGATTGTCACCTGCTCCCCCTCTTCCACAGAGCGCAGGAGTTCAGAAAGGTGGTTTTTAGCCTCTGCGACGGAAACGTCCATAGGCCGATTGTGGGCAGAAATAATGGCTATGTCAAGGTGTAGCAGACGTCTCTACCGCCATAAGCGTGCAGTATATTATCTACATGATACGAATCAGTACCTGGATCGCCGTGGTGCTAGCTGTCATCACAGCCCGCGCTCAGTCGCCCGCCGCCGCACCCTGGGTCTCGCTTTTCAATAGCCAGGATTACACCGGTTGGAAACTCGTTGGGCCAACGAATCTCGCTTCGGCCGAAATTGAAGACGGCGCGATGTTGCTGCGGCAACGTACCAACACGGCCGAGCATACGTTCGTCACTTCTTCGGAAAAATACCGCGACTTCATTCTCGAACTGGATTTAAGGGACGATCCCGGCTTCAACAGCGGCATCTTGCTGCGGAGCGTGGAAGCACCCGCCGATGCCAGAGTGCGACTCAACGGCTATCAGGTGAAGGTTGACAATACGCCACGCGCCTGGACGGGCGGGGTCTTCGATGACTTTGGTGATTCGTGGCGCTGGCTGCACGACCTCGCGGACAACGATCCGGGCCGTGCCGCTTTTAAGCTGGGTGAGTGGGCGCATTTCCGCATCGAATGCATCGGCAATACGATCAAGGTCTGGGTGAACGGAGTTCCCACCACTCATCTCGTGGACGAAAAATATCGCGAGGGCAAAATCGCGCTCAAAATTCACTCCCTCGGCGACCGGCCCAACGACACGCGTAATGTGATCCGGTTTAAGAACATCCGCATCATCACTGCGCAGCCGGAGCGTTACGCTCAATCCATGCAATTGCCGCCGCGCCGTGCACCAGCTGCGCCGGGTAAGTTTGACAAGGCGAAGCCTGCCAGTATCGCGCTGCGATGAAAAAGGCAGCCGTCGCACCCAGGATTTAGCACCAAGCGGTTGGTTTTGAGGACATCAACCGAAGCTTCCAGTGACAAAACACAAAGTAGAAATCTACTGGAGCCACTCCGGCAATGCCTTCATCGCAGAAGCTCCCGATCTCCCCGGCTGCCTTGCCGATGGTCACACCCGCCACGAAGCCGTCTCAAACCTCGAAACCATCATCGAGGAATGGATCGAGACCGCAATCCAACTAGGACGCGACATACCGAATCCCTGCCGGGTTCAACACAAGGATTTGCCTAACGCCTGACTCTCTACTATGGAACAACCATTTGAGCAGGGTGTACTTGCCAACCCTTAAACAACGCTTGAACGATCTTGACGCGGCAACTTTGCCCGACCACGATTTCGCTTTGAGGCACGTCCCGCTTCACCGCCTCTACTGCACCGCTAGAAACACCCCCGCATCGCTCTGAACGCCCGCAATCGAAATCCGTAGAGCCTGATCGCCCGCGCCCGCGTTCGCCGGCACTTCCAGATTGATCTGGTACAGCCCAGCACCCACACGCCCGGCAAACGTCACCCGCGCATTCACACCACCTAGCGTCGCCGTCACGCGATTGGTGATACTCACCACTGCCTCATTCGTAATGCCGTCCGTACTTCCCACAGAACCGAGACCCGTCGCAAACAACTGCACCACCTCCCCGCGGTTGGCCGGCCTTGTCGCCAGTGCCGATCCAAACAATCCCGTTGGCCCGGCATACGCGCCATTCCCAAATACCGCAGCGGCATAGCGCCGCGCTTGCGGATCAAATCGGAACAGCGCTGGAACCGCCGCTACACAATTCACCGTGAACACCGCACTCCGGCCCGCCCGCGTCGTCACCACAACGTCCAGGTTCCCGGTCCGCAAAGATTGTGGCACCAGCACATTCAACTGACCCGGACTGATGAAATACACATACGCCGGCAGCCCACCCACCGTCACCGAAACCCCGTCCAGTTGCGTCGGCAATGCTGTACCTACAAAATCCGTTCCACCCCAGATCCGTGTGGTCGCAGCCAGCGATGTTCCCGTGATCGTGATCCACGACCCCGGGCTGATCTGCCGCGTAAAGCCCGCC
>CAZZGS010000817.1:0-2634 GCA_964653845.1 uncultured Bryobacter sp. | reverse complement strand
TTGCAGGCAATGTGGTTCCGGCTTCGCGTATCGATGCGCTGGCCAAGAAGGTGATCGATCTCTATCCGGTTGCCAACGCGCCGGGTGCATTTCAAAATGGGCGACCGACGAATAATTTCAACCTGCAAAGAGACGGCAAGGAAGATACCCACAAGTTTGATACCCGGGCCGACTACAATTTGAACGCCAAAAACCAATTCATGGGGCGTTTCAGCTGGATCCGGCAAAAGTTTCTACGGGATGCTATCTTTCCTGGCTTGGGAGATGGCGTGGGTAATCAGGGTGCACAGTTTAACGAAAACAGAAGCCTTGCCGTGGCATGGACCAGCACTCTTTCCCCACGCATTGTGAACACTCTTCGCTATGGCAATAACAACACGTTTGCCGAGTTTGCTCATGCAACTGTGAATGACCAGAAGGCGGATGCGTTTGGATTCCGTGGTTTTCCCGCCGACATGTTGCAGGTGGGTGGCTTGCCGCTGATCAATCCGACTAACTACAACCAGTTGGGGACACGCAACTTCCGTCCGCAGTTTCAAACTCCGAAGCTGCATCAGATTGTAGAGACGATTTCGATGACGGCAGGGCGGCACTTTGTGCGTGGTGGTTTTGAGTTGCGCATGAAAGACAACAGCTTTGTGGACGTCACTCGCCGGACACCTGCTTACAACTTCCAGGGCCGTTACACGAACGATGCGATGAGCGATTTGTTGCTCGGTTTCCCTGAGAGCGTTCAGTTGAATACGGTGCCTGAAGTGAAGCAGTTGCAGCAGGCCTATAGCTTCTTTGTGCAGGATGACTGGAAGCTGACCCCGACGCTGACCCTGAACCTGGGGCTGCGCTATGAGTACACAACTCCGTTTTATGGAAGCGGCACCAACAAGAACATCAACTTCAACCCGGCAACAGGTGGGCTGGTATTTGCTTCGGACAAAGACAAGTATCTGACGACACCGGATCGTAACAACTTTGGCCCGCGCGTTGGATTTGCCTGGCAGGCGATGCCGGAGCGTTTGGTGGTCCGTGGCGGCTACGGAATCTTTTACAACACGGAAGATATCTATGGGTCGGAAGCGAATCTGCCTTTGAATCCTCCGCAATTGATTCAGCCGACACTCCTTCGCGTAGGCACAGGGCCAGCACCGGTGCGGTTAAGCGATCCGCTGCCGAATGGCGTGCTCTCGAATTTTGATAGCCGGACGATTGGATTGCGTACGCGGGAACAGAATCAGCGCTCGGGACGGATTCAGCAGTTCAATGTAGCGGTGCAATATCGTGTGAGCAAGGCGAGTACGTTTGAAGTTGCTTATGCAGGGAATCGCGGTACGAATCTATTTGCACTTTATGAGCGCAACCAGACTTCCTTCGGTGTGGATGGATCGGTTGCAGCGAATCGCCCCTTCCCGCAGTGGCAGGGGATTCAGACTGGGGCCAGTCGCGCCAAGAGCTGGTACAACTCTTTGCAGACCAAGTTTGAACGTAACTTCGACAAGGGGCTTTTTGTACTGGCGAGCTTTACCTGGGCCAGCGCGATCGATCAGGCGGGCACTTGGGACGCAGGTGCGTCGCCGCAGCTTCTGGATCGCTTCGATTTGGAGAACGGCCGCATGACGCAGACCCCGATCTTGCAGTACACGACAGCAGTTACCTATGAGCTACCGTTCGGCAAGAGCTGGAATGGCCCGGCGAAGTGGGTGCTGGCAGGCTGGAAAAGTTCGTTTATCGTGAATTGGCGCACTGGCTTGCCGATCAACGTTGGCCTGAATGGGAACGGCATCGACCCAGCGACTGGACGTGCTTATACGTTCCTCAATCGCAACGGTGGTGGTTTGCGTGCGAACCGTGTGGGTGAGGCCAATACGGGTATCGACCCGAAGACAGATCGCTTGAAGTTTCTGAACCCAGCTGCCTATGCAGTGCAGACGTTGAACACGCCGGGTAATGCGGCTCGGAACACGGCTTATGGCCCAGGCTTGTTTAATACAGATTTCAACCTGTCGAAGGTTTTCGCGATCACGGAGCGCCAGTCGGTGGACATCCGTTGGGAAGCGTTTAACTTCTTCAACAATGTGAACTTCAACAACCCGGCGACCGGTATCGGTGGCACCAACTTTGGTTGGATCGTTTCCGCCCGTGAGCCGCGCATCATGCAGATGGCGGTGCGCTACCGGTTCTAGGCAGTTAGAATATAGATCCGTATGAAGACGGATCTGGATCGACTGCAAGGAAGCTGGCGCGTGAAGACGCTGATTGTGGATGGTGCCGCTTTGAGCGCCGGCATGATTGGCGATGCTCGCGTTGTCATTAGTGGCGATCATTTTCAGTCTGTGGGAATGGGCGCTGCCTTTAAAGGGTTGATGCGAGTGGATGTGAGCCGGAGGCCGAAAAGCTTCTCGATCAAATTCACTCGCGGTCCCGGGAAGGGCAATGTGAACCAAGGGATTTATGAGCTGCGCGGGGATCGTTGGAAGCTTTGTATCGCTACAAAAGGAGGCCCGGCCCCTCACGATTTTGTGAGTAAGCCGGGCTCTGGTTTTGCAATCGAGATTTTAGAGCGAGACGTCGACCCAGCCGCGCCGGTCGCTTGAGGCAGCTACCGCTTCGAGCAGCAGCATGCCACGGAGACCGTCGGCG
>CAZZGS010000816.1:0-2636 GCA_964653845.1 uncultured Bryobacter sp. | reverse complement strand
ACATGCTCGTGTTGCTGGGCACGGTGATGATCGTCTTCATGGGTTTCGCCTTCGACCTCGGCCGTCTCTATCTCAACCGCGCTGAGATCAAAACCATTGCCAATGCCATGGCTCTCGCCGCTGCGCAAAACCTGATTGGCACAGAACTTTCCACTACCAACGCTGGCACCTCAGCTCGTACTGCCGCCCGCATCACCGATGGCCGTGGCAACCGTTACGACTTCGGTGGTATTACCCTCGGCGAAGGCACCTCCAACCTCACCAGCGAAATCCCCGATCCCACCTTCTACGACAACATGGCCGGTGCGACAGGCGAAGGCGGTGGCGGCGGCGGTACCCAGGCCAGCGGCTCAAGCGCACGCTTCGCAAGAGTAGAAGTCCGTGCCGACGCCCCCCTTACCTTCTTCGGCCTCCTCTTCATCGCAGCAGACCGAAAGATCCCTGTCGCTGCCTCAGCCGTCGCCGGCGTCAGCGGTCCTGTCTGCAGCGCCTGTGGCATCGAGCCCATCGCCGTTGCCGCCGTCGATCAGGAAGACACAATCGACTTTGGTCTCGTCCGCGGCACTCGTTACACCCTCTACTATCAGTGCAACGGCCAACCCACTCCTCAGCCTGTAGGCGATGCAGCTACCCGAATCCAGTACCTCCTACTCAATCGTTACGACACTGAAGCCACCAACTTCAACACTGAAGACACCCAGCTCTTCCGCAACGGCAACACCGGTATCCCACCTAACACCAACCTCACCCGAGCCTGCATCACCATTGGCCAACCCGAGCAAATCTGGGCCACCGCAACCCCACGCCTTTGTTCTCAGACCGCTCCCAACCCAAGCGTTCAACAGTTCCTCTGTGGCTTGAATAACCGCTTCGATACCAGCCTCTCCGACGCCACCTGCGCCGCAATCGCCGACAGCTCAACACTGGCCGGCGGCGCCCCCATCGACACAGACCTCACCGACGTCGATGACTACACCGCCTACTCCGGCCGCGGCCGCCGCGTCATCACTGTCAGTATCGTAGACGCGCTATCAAGCACAGGCGCAATGAACGTCCTCGGCTTCCGTCAATTCCTCGTCATCCCCAATCCCGGTGTTACCAACATTTCCCCATCCGATGGCCCCGGCCGCTTTATCGCCACCTACATCGGCAACCCGGTCCCCCTCAAGCAAGGTCGCTTCGGTTCCTGCGCAGTGTCGTCAGGCCCGGGAAAGGTAGTCCTGCACCAATGAGATTCGGATCCCGCAAAGGCACCAGCCTCATCGAAGGCGCCCTCTTCATCCCGCTCGTAATCCTGTTCTTGCTAGGCATGATGGAGTTCGGCCGCATCACCTACACCTACTATCAGCTCCAAAAAGTGATGCACTCCTTCGCTCGCATTGCGGGAACCCAACAAAACATCAACCTCTGCGATGCCAACAGCGACGTCCTCGCTCAAGCCATCGCGGTCGCCCGCACTGGTACCGGCGACGTCTCCGCTGAATCCGTGATCCTCGGCCTCCAGGCATCGGACTTCCGTGTCCGTGTCGAGCGCTACAATCCGGAATCCGACTCGCTCTCTGAATGTGATTGCTCCTCCAACGGCTGCGACACTACCCAGGGCGGCACCTCTCCCGACTACATCGTCGTCGATCTGGTCAACGGCTACCCGGTCACCCTGCGCATCCCCTATATCCAGCAAGACCCCATCCTCCTTAGGCCTACTGTACGCCTGCCCTTCGGAGGCACCTAGCATGAGAGCCAATCGCGAGCGAGGTGCCACTGCAGTTGAATTCCTGGTCGTTGGTATGACCCTCATTATTCCTCTTTGCTTCGCAATGTTCTTTACCGCGCAAATCCTGTGGATCTGGCACAGCGTCGCCGAGATGACCCGCGAAGGTGCCCGTTACGCCGCCACCCACTGCTACCAAAACGGCAACAACGTTAGAAACTATATGCAGCGCAACGCCCCGATCATGCCAGACCGCGATCAGTTCGTCTCCGGCTCGGTCGAGATCCGCGTTTCGTACTATGGCCGGGCCACTGAAACCAACGACCTGTCTGAGTTCTCCTGCGAAAGCGAATGCAGCCTCGGCTGCATCCCCGACGTAGTGAAGGTCCAGGTCTTGAACTACGAGTACCGCAATTTTTTGATCTACTGGGGAGTTCCTCCTGTGCAACTCCCAGACTTTCAAACTACCGTTGCAATGGAAGGGGCAGGCTGCGATCCGGACACCGGCGTCTGCAACCCCTAAAGGATTTTATGTCGATTACCCTACTTGTCGCCTCCAGTGATGAAGCCTTTCGTGAAAGCGTAAAAGAGAACCTCGCCAGTCTCACAGCCGCTCGCGTCGTCGCCGATTACCCTGAAGTCTCCGCCAACCTCTACATCCGCATTCTCCAGGATGCCGAGCGTCACCCTGATGCCGCACTCGTGATCGATATTTCAGGAGACCTCGAAGCCGCCTTAAAGTCTCTCGAGAAGATCAAGCAGGCCATCCCCGACCTCTACGTCATCGCAAGCAACATCCACGCCGAAGGTGAAGCCGTCGTCGCAGCCCTGCGCGCCGGTGCCAACGACTACATCACACAGCCCTTCAAGCGTCTCGACTTTCGCGAAGCCATGTCCCGGCTCGAACGCGCTCCTCGCCGCGACA
>CAZZGS010000815.1:0-2636 GCA_964653845.1 uncultured Bryobacter sp. | reverse complement strand
GTGGGGCGTTTGAGTGGGAGGGGCGGGCTTACGCGTTTGACCGGGTGGACTGGAAGCGGCGGGTGCTGCTGATGAAGGAGACGGCGGTGGGGCCGAACTTTGTGGAGGGTGAGGTGTTGCCGGATTTTGCCTATGTGGACCGATTGAAGGAGACGCGCCGATTGAGCGGGCATGGGAGTTCTTATACGCTGATTGATTTTTGGGCTTCGTGGTGCGGGCCCTGTCTTGGGGCTTTTCCGCAATTGAAGGCGATTGCAGAGACGCATGATGTGAAGGTGCTGGGTGTGAATGGGGATGAGGATGCGGGGGCGGCATCGCGGGTGCTGGCGCAGTTTAGAGTGTTGTGGCCGGATGTGCAGTCAACCGAGCCGCAGGGGTTGTTCGATTACCGAACGAGGGTGGGTTTGTATCCAACCTATTTGCTGCTCGATGCTTCGCGAAAGATTGTATTTCGGACGGAGAATACGCTTGAGTTGATTGAGGAGATTCGGCGGGTGGTGCCTGGGAAGAAAATACGTTGACTGGATTGTAATCATTTTGTAACATTACGGAATTCGCTGGATTGCTCTTCTTTTGCCGCTCGCCTGTGGGGCGCAGGATTGGGGAAGCCTCCATATCGTAAATGCTGAACTGCCTTTGAGTGATCGTTTGCTTGTGCAGTTTCATGTGCGCGCCCGAACGAACGATCGCTTACAGGATTATTTTCAGTCCCGCGGCGGGCCTATCGCCTGGTATCGAATAAGACCGCGACTGAGTATTTTGGGTGGTTATTACTTTTTAAACGAAGAATCTGTCAACGGGCTCCGCAGCAATTTTCATCGTGTTTTCGGTGGAGTAAATTATGTTGTGCCAACTCCACGCGCTATCAAGATCGAGTCGCGCAGTCTGGTGGAGCGATTTATCGCGACTCCCAGTGGAAGTTATATGCGAGTTCGTCAACGACTCTGGCTGACTCTTGGGCAACGAAAGGTACGACCGTATGTGCAGTCGGAGGTGCTTGTGCAGCGTGGAATTCCGACCGGGCGATTTGGCGCGGGGCTTCAGTTTAGTTCCCGGAGTGGACGAGATCTTTTTGTCGGATACGAGCTTCGCCAGTTACCGGGCGCTCCACGATTGCAGTTGATCACCAGCACGTTTCAGTTTCGGCTTCGACCGAAACGCGACTAGCGCTTTCAGATGCGAGGTTTCTCCGTATGCATTTTGCCGCCCAAAGTTGAGAGTGCGATGCCTATCGGGAGGATAGAGATGGGGAGTGCGTTCGAAGACTTCTTGCCTTCTTCCTTTTTTGAACCAAGGTTTTGGACCAGCAGCACGATAGAGGTCAGCATGATGGTCATGCCGATTATCGTCAGCAGCAAGCCGAGTTTGCGTTTGTTCTCTGGATTCATGGATTAGATGCGGTTAAATTTTTTGACAGTTTCGCCAAGGCTCTTGAACTGTTTGATGAAGGGCACCATCTTTGTCTCACGATCATCAATTTCCTGTGAGCGCTTGAGGATGGCAGCTTCGTACTCTTTGGGGACGACAACAACGCCGTCTTCGCCGGCTACAACGATGTCGCCGGGCTTGACCTTGATGCCGGCGCAATCGACTTCGATATCTTTGGCGACGCTGGCCCAGCGGCCGACGCTTGAGCCGGGGCTTACCGAGCGGGCAAAGACCGGGAGGCCGAGACTGCGGATTTCAGCGAGGTCTCTTACGCCGCCGTCGAGGATGATGCCGGCCATGCCGCGGGCCTTGGCTGCGGTGGCCATGAGTCCGCCCATACCGGCGAGGTCTAACGACTCGGCGATGACGATGATGCCGACTTCGCCGGGCTTGGCGGCGTCGATCATGGCGACACTGTCTCTGGCGGAGAGGGCGGCCGTGGCTTGTTCTGGTGTTGCAGGTTTGAGGATGGCAGTCGTGGCGCGGCCGACGAAGCTCATGCCGACGCGAGGACGCATGTCGTGGGACATATAGCCACGCTTGCCGGTGATCTGATCGACGGCGTCTGCTACCGAGGCTACAGTCGACTTCGAGAAGCCATTGAGTAGTGGGTCGGCATAGGTTGTTTTGGTGGCCTGCTGAAAGCCTACGAGGAGCAGTGCGGCGACGGGGATGAGGAGGAGCTTTTTCATGTTGTTATTCACCGTTGAGGAAATTGGCCCAGCGGTATTCGGTCTGGGGCTTGTCGTCGCTGAGGGCTTTGTTTACGGCTAGCTTGGCGACGTGTTCGACGATCCAGTCGAAGTTTTCTTTGCCTACGGATTCAATGCCTGCGTCGGGGGCGGGGTTCATGAAATCGATGGCGTAGGGGATGCCGTCTTCGACGGCGAATTCGACGGTGTTGAGGTCGTAGCCGAGGGCCTTGCAGATTGTGAGGCAATCCTTGTTGAGGCGGGCCTGCATCTCGGGCTTGAGTGGCTCAGGGTTCTTGACGTAACGATCGGCGTGCGGGGCATGCGGGTCGTATTGCATGATGTGGACCTTCTCTTGGCCCACGACGTAGCAGCGATAGTATTCGGTGAAGTTGACGGCGGCCTGGAGGGTCATGCAGAGGGTGTGGGTCTGGTTGTAGGCGGCGAAGAGTTCTTCAGGTGAGTCTACTTTGTAGACGTCGCGCCAGCCGCCGCCGTCGAAGGGTTTGAGGAATG
>CAZZGS010000814.1:0-2636 GCA_964653845.1 uncultured Bryobacter sp. | reverse complement strand
GGTCGAGCACGACGTCTACGTCGAGGCTGCGGGGCGTGAAGACGCTGAGCCGGTGGATCTCAAAAAAGAGCGGCAGGGTGATCGCCTGTTCCAAAGCGGTGATGGCGGGGTTGAAACGTTCGAGGTGGCCCACCTGGAGGATACGGTTGTGGTTGGCGGCAGTGTCAACGAGTTTTTGGGCGCTGGCGAGATCGAGGGCGATTGGTTTTTCTACGAGGATGTCCAGCCCGGACTCGAGCAGCGCGCAACCGACTTCGGCATGAGCGATGGTAGGGACGGCGACTATGCACGCGTCCGCATTCTCACAAAGGGCAGCCAGGCCGGGAAAGGCGCTTATGCCGAACTCTTTGGCGGTAGCTTCGGCGTGCGCTGTATTGAGGTCGTAGACGCCAGTGAGGTTTGCCTGCAGGAGTTCTTTGAGGACTCGAATGTGGTTGCGACCGAAAGCGCCGGCTCCTGCCACTGCGACACGGACTGAATTCTCGTTGGTTTGCAAACTACTAGTATTTCATCTGCGTTATGATTCCCATTCGGAGTCTCAAAAATGAAATCCTTCTTTCGGGGCAGTGCAGCCCTATTTGTTCTGTTCGGTCTGGTTACCACCTGCTCTGAAGCGCAGCCCCAGATCAAGCGCAAGAGGGTGCTTGCGATCGGTGAAACACGTGGTTTTCATCATGACGCAACCTCGACGGCTCTGCACATGATTTACGACCTTGGTAAAGAAACAGGGCTATGGGATACGTACATCCAAACGAGCAGTGAATTTATTACAAAGAAAAAGCTGGGTGGAAACAAGCGGAATCTGGATTACTTTGACGCCGTATATTTTCATACGACGGGTGAGCTGGTGATGGATGACGAGCAGAAGGCAGCGCTGCTGAGCTTTGTGAAGGATGACGGCAAGGGCTTTATTGGCGGCCATACGGCGATTGATACCAACTACCAATGGCCGGAATATGGCGAGATGGTGGGCGGTTATTTTGATAGCCATCCCTGGAATACGTTTGATGCTCCGGTGATTGTTGAGGATCGTGAGCACCCGATCACTTCGCACTTTCCGAAGGCGTTTGTCATCAACGACGAGATTTATCAGGCGAAGGCTTATTCGCGCGACAAGGTGCGTGTGCTGGCGCGGCTCGATGAATCTAAGCTCGATATGAAAGCGAAGAATATTCATCGTGCGGATGGTGATTTTGCAGTTGCCTGGGTAAAGGACTATGGCAAGGGCCGGGTGTTTTATTCGACCTTTGGACATCATGATCAGGCATTGAACCGGCCGGATATTCGCAAAATGTATACTGAGGCGATCAAGTGGGCGCTGAAGCTGACTGAGGGTGATGCTACACCTCGCCCCAGGCCTTCTAACTAATGGATTACTTTCCCCTTGTACTCAGTCTGGAAGTCGCGATTGCTGCCACGGCGATCTCGCTGGTGATTGCATTGCTTGCGGCCTGGGCTTTGAGTTTTCTTGAATTCCGTGGGAAGGATTTACTGGATGCGGCGATCACGCTGCCTCTGGTATTGCCCCCTACGGTGCTTGGCTATTATTTGCTGATCGTGCTGGGGCGTGAATCGTGGTTGGGGCAGGCGTGGGAATCGTTGACGGGTAGCCCGCTTGTGTTTACCCCAAAGGCGGCCGTGATTGCAGCTATTGTTCACTCGGCGCCGTTGCTGACGAAGTATCTTCGAGCGGCGATAGAAAGTGTTGACCCGATCTATATCAAGGCGGCGCGGAGTCTTGGATTGCCTGAGTGGATGATTTATCTTCGCGTGGTGTTGCCGCTGTGCCAGCGGGCGATTGCGGCTTCTGCAGTGCTCGCTTTTGCGCGCAGCCTTGGAGATTTTGGAGTGACGATCATGATTGCCGGGAACATCCCAGGCAAGACACAGACTCTTTCTGTTGCGATCTATGACGCCGTGGAATCGGGGAATGCGTCGCTGGCCCGGACACTTGTTTTGATTGTGTCAGCGATTGGGTTGCTTGTGGTTTGGGTCGCGAATCGAATGAATCCGCCGCAGGCGTTGCGTAGTTAAAGAGATGCTCGAAGTACGTCTACAGAAGCGTTTTTCACCGTCGGGGGATTCTGCCGGCTTTGAGTTGAGTGCCCAATTTCAGGTGGGTGCGGGGACTACCGTTTTGTTTGGCCCCAGCGGATCGGGCAAATCTTTGACGCTGGACTTGATTGCCGGGTTTTCGAAGCCGGATGGCGGGCGCATTTTGCTTAACGACCGCTTGCTCGTCGATGTGGGGACTGGCGTGTTTCTGCCGCCACAGCAGCGGGATTGCGGGTATCTGTTTCAGCGTCATGCACTGTTTCCGCATATGAGCTTGCGGGAGAATCTGGCCTTTGCCGCTACTTCACTGCCGAAGCTGGGGCGGCATCGCAAGGTGAATCAGCTGCTTGAGTCTTTCCGTTTGACCGAGATTGCGGGGCGCAAGCCGAATGAAGTTTCTGGTGGGCAGCGGCAACGTTGCTCGATTGCGAGGGCTTTGGTGGTTGAGCCTGCGGTGCTGTTGCTGGATGAGCCCTCTACGGGGCTTGATACAACGCTGCGGCATGAGTTCTATGAGATTCTGGCGCGGATTCGTGATGAGTTTGCGGTGCCGGTATTGCTTGTGACTCATGATCTGGAAG
>CAZZGS010000813.1:0-2640 GCA_964653845.1 uncultured Bryobacter sp. | reverse complement strand
ATTGACACCCATCCTTGACAGATATATGCTTTTGCTAATTTGCCTTCGTTAGCGGGGGCAATGCTCATCGTGTAGAGCAATCTAAAGGGGGTTTACCCAATGCAGCAAAGTTCGCTGCGCAACATGTTGTTGCGCTCTCTCACGGTCGTTTCGCTACTTAGCTTTAGCGCTTATGGCCAGCAGTCGTCCGGTTCGATTCGTGGCGTTGTTAAGGACGCACAGGGATCACTTGTACCCGGCGCGAAAGTCACTCTTGTCGATGTCGCCCAAGGCGACAATCGAAATTTAACCACCAACAATGAGGGCGTTTTCTTCTTCAATCCGTTGAAGCCTTCGCTTTATAAGATTCAAGTAGAAGCCAATGGCTTCAAGAAGTATGAGCGAAGCGAGATTCGCGTTTCGGCCAATGATCGTCTAGATCTGCCGGACATCATGCTTTCGCTGGGTGCGATTACCGATTCGATTACGGTTGAGGCTTCAGGTGTCATCCTACAGACTCGCGGCGCTGAAAAGGGCGGTGTATTGACGGGGAATCAGGTAATTAACCTGGCGCTCAACGGTCGTTCGTTTCTAGATCTCACGCGCACGGTACCGGGTGTTGTCCCGACTGGTGGCATTGGTGGATCGGTAAACGGAAACCGGAACAATCAGAATAATCTAATGGTGGACGGGATCACGAACATCGATACAGGTTCGAATGGCGGACAGTTGGCAACGATGAACATCGATCAGATTGCCGAGTTCAAGATGCTGACCAACTCGCAGCCAGCAGAATACGGGCGCTCTTCGGGGGCGGCAATTTCGGTGGTTACGAAGTCGGGCACGCGCGACCTACATGGAACTGGATACATCTTTCACCGCCATGAAGGTTTGAATGCGAATAACTGGCGCAACAACGTGGAAGGCCGCCAACGACAGCTCTTCCGCGACAAGACGGGTGGCTTCAATATTGGTGGGCCCGCCTATATTCCGAAACTGAATCCAAATCGCGACAAGCTCTTTTTCTTTGTCGGGATCGAATGGCAGAGCCGGCTTCAGCCGAATAATCTGCGCAGCGTGACGGTGCCGACTGCTGGGCAGCGAAACGGGAACTTTGCTGGCACCACCTTGGGTGATGGCCGCCCGGTATTCATCCGGGACCCGCTGAGCAGTGCTCCTTGCGATCAGACCGCAGGTGGCGGCGGTTGCTTTGCCAACAATATAATTCCGGCCAGCCGCATCAACGCGGACGGACAGAAAATTCTAAATTTCTACCCCACCCCGAACGTGCCGATTGACCCTCAGTTTAACTATCAGACACAGGTTTCGGGCAAGCTGCCGCGTCGCGAAAATATCTATCGCGGCGACTACAACATTAACGATAAGTGGCGTTTCTACTCACGATTCATCAAGACGAAGTCTGAGGAAGACCGGCCTTACGGTCAATGGAATGCGGACTACAATATTCCGTTTGCGCCGATGAATTTCGGCAATCCGGGATGGAGCTGGGTGAACAACCTTACGACTACGATCAATCCGACGCTGACGAATGAGTTCATCTTTGGGTCGTCGAAGAACGTGCTGAATATCGACCCGGTAGACAAGACCTTTGATCGTGCGAAGCTGGGCCTGAGTTACAAGATGCCCTTCGGCGGTGACACACTTGGCCTGGTTCAGAACTGGCGCTTTGGCGGAGTTCCGAATGCACCCTTTACCGGCTTTAACGGCACTCCCTTCCGCAACTTCAATCACACGTTCGACATCACCGACAACGTGACGAAGGTGTTGGGAGCGCACACTATGAAGTTCGGCATCTACCTGCATAAGAGCCTCAAGGATCAGACGGCGTTCACCTCGGTTAACGGCGACGTCTGGTTTGACAACAATACACAGAATCCTGGCAACACTAACTGGGCGTTTTCAAACGCACTGCTTGGAAACTTTGACCGGCTGGCGCAGTCGGACAAGGTGCTCAACGGGCAGTACCGGTCTTGGAATATCGAGTGGTTTGCCCAGGACAACTGGCGTGTGAATAAGAAACTTACGCTGGATTACGGCATCCGTTTCTACATCATCCAGCCGCAGTATGACGCTGCCCGGCAGACGTCATCCTTCAATCCTGCGATTTACGACAATGCGAGCAGAGCACAGCTAATTCAGCCAGTGCGAATTGGCGGAGTAAACATGGGCATGAACCCGATCACCGGTCAGACGGTACCGAATGCGTTGGTTGGATCGATCATCAACAACGGCAAGGGCTTTGTAAACGGTCTTTATGCTAACGGGATGGGGTTGTCGAATTCGAATAGCTATCCGCGAGGTCTGATCGATAGCAGAGGTGTTCATTACGCGCCTCGTCTGGGCGTTGCCTACCAGGCAAATGACAAGACGGTAGTTCGCGCTGGATTTGGCATTTTCTATGATCGCTTCCAGGGCAACCCTGTATTCGACATGCTGCCGAACCCGCCTTCGACCACTCGCCCAACGTACTTCTTTGGAAACCTGGGCACGTTACAGAGCCTCGCTGGTTCGTTTTTCCCGAACAACGTTCGTGGATTCGACAAGCTTGGAGATGTTCCGACAACATACCAGTGGAACGTCACAGTGCAGCGTCAGTTGATGAAGTCGACTTCGCTTGAAGTCAGCTATGTGGCTAACAAA
>CAZZGS010000812.1:0-2646 GCA_964653845.1 uncultured Bryobacter sp. | reverse complement strand
AAAAGGCCGCCCTCCCATCGCCATGTTCGATAGCTTCCCGATGGAAAACATCACCACCACGAACCCGGCTCAAAACTGGGAAACCATCAAAAAATACCGCCAGCTTACCAAGATGAAAATCGTCCTCAAGGGCCTCGAAACAGCCGAAGACGCCCGCCTCGCCGTCGAGCACGGTGTCGACGGAATCGTGGTTTCTAATCACGGTGGCCGCGCCGCTGATTCTACCCGAGGCACCCTCGAAGTTCTCCCCGAAATCGTCGCTGCCGTCAACGGCAAAATGCCCATCCTGATCGACGGCGGCTTTCGGCGCGGCACCGACATCTTCAAAGCCATGGCCATCGGCGCAAGCGCCGTCTGTATCGGCCGACCCTATCTCTGGGCCCTCGGTGCCTACGGCCAACCCGGCGTCGCCAAAGTCCTCGACATTCTCACCAAAGAATTCCGCCTCGCCATGACCCAGTCAGGCACAACTTCAATTTCTGCGATCAATAAGTCGCATATCGGCTTCCAGATTTAAAGAGCTTATGTTAATCTGAGAATTCATGGCTTTTGGGCTTCATTATGATCGTCTCCATCACCATCATCATCCAGTGATGCGGCCGGCCCATATGTTGTGATCCTTGCGATCTACTTCTCCTAAATTAGCCCGCCGCGCTGAATCTCAGCCCGGCGGGCTTTCTGTTCAAGGACTCATTATGCCTATACCAAAACTCGACTACTCTAAACTCGATGGCCTCATCACCGCCGTCATACAGGACTGGCAAACCCATCGCGTCCTCATGGTCGGTTTCATGAACGAAGAAGCCTTTGCCAAAACCCTCGAAACCGGCAAAGCCTGCTTCTATTCCCGTACCCGCAAGAAGCTGTGGCTCAAGGGCGAATCCTCCGGCCACTTCCTGGTCGTCAAAGAGATCCGCACCGATTGCGACCTTGACACCCTGGTCATCTTTGCCGAAGCCGTTGGCCCTGGCGTCTGCCACGAGGGCTATGAATCCTGCTTCGCCAGGCAACTCAACGCCGACAACGAATTTGTCTACGTCGACACCAAGTCTTACAACCCCGAAGAGGTCTACAAACACTAGCCATGAAGCTCAAACTTGGTATCCCAAAAGGCTCCCTTGAGTCGGCCACAATCGATATCTTCCGCCGCGCCGGATTCCAGATCACTACCAGTTCCCGCAGCTACTTCCCCTCGATCGATGATCCCGAAATCGAATGCATGTTGATCCGTGCCCAGGAGATGGCCCGCTACGTCGAAGACGGCATCCTCGACGCTGGCCTCACCGGCCGCGACTGGGTAGAAGAAAACAACTCCGATGTAGTCGCCGTCGCTGACTTGATCTACAGCCGCGCCAGCTTCTCCAAGGTCCGCTGGGTCCTCGCTGTCCCCGAAAACTCAACTATCAATTCCGTAAAAGACCTCGAAGGCAAAGTCATCGCAACCGAACTGGTAGGCGCCACCAGGCGCTACCTCGAGCGCAACGGCGTCACCGCCAAAGTCGAGTTCTCCTGGGGTGCCACCGAAGTCAAACCGCCTATCCTCTGCGACGCCATCGTCGAAGTCACCGAAACAGGCAACTCCCTCCGCGCCAACAAGCTCCGTATCGTCGAGACGATTCTCGAATCCAACACCCAGCTCATCGCCAACAAAGCTTCCTATTCCGACCCCTGGAAGCAGCGCAAACTTGCCGACATGAAGCTCCTCCTCGATGGCGCCATCGCCGCCCTCGGTAAGGTCGGTCTCATCATGAATGTGGAGAAAGTCAATCTCGACAAGGTCATCGCCGCCCTGCCTGCCCTCAAGAACCCTACCATCAGTCAGCTATCCGATCCAGCCTGGGTTGCCGTCCACACCATCCTCGACGAAACTACCGTCCGCACCATCATCCCCAGACTCAAAGAAGCCGGTGCCCAGGGCATCGTTGAATACCCTCTGAACAAGATCATCCTCTAATGACAACCCTACGCATCCTTCCCCGCACCAAGGCTTCGAGCTTGCTCAAGCGCCGCCAGGTTCAGATGAACGACGCGATCC
The DNA here is from genome assembly GCA_964653845.1 of uncultured Bryobacter sp. Lineage (GTDB taxonomy): Bacteria > Acidobacteriota > Terriglobia > Bryobacterales > Bryobacteraceae > Bryobacter. The sequence continues at coordinate 611 of CAZZGS010000812.1, read as the reverse complement.
AGGTGGTCGAGCCGATCCTCGCCGCTGTCCAGAAGGATGGCGACAAGGCCCTGCTCGAATACGCCCGCAAATTCGATAACTTCGATCGTAAAACCCCGCGTGTCTCGGCCAGCGAATGCGAAGCGGCTGCGAAAAAATTAACACCCGCTTTTGTTAAAGCAGTCAAGACTGCCGCAGCCAACATCCGCAACTTCGCCAAGTTTCAGATTCCCAAGCCAGCCTCGGTCGAAGTCTCGCCCGGCCTCAAGCTCGGCTACCTTATCCGCCCCCTCGATACGGTCGCCTGCTACATCCCTTCAGGCCGCTACCCGTTGCCCTCAACTCTCCTGATGACCACCCAGCCCGCGCAGGTCGCCGGTGTCCCCAACATCTGTGTCACCAGCCCTCGCTTTGTCCCTGAGATCTTCGGCGCAGCGCATCTGCTGGGCGTCACCAACACCTTCCTCCTCGGTGGTGCACACGCCATCGCCGCCTTCGCCTTCGGCACCAAAACCGTCCCCAAGGCCGACCGCATCGTTGGTCCCGGCAACATCTACGTCGCTGCCGCGAAGAAACTCCTCGCCGGTGACGTTGGCATCGACTTTGTTGCTGGTCCAACCGAGATCCTGATC
>CAZZGS010000811.1:1486-2646 GCA_964653845.1 uncultured Bryobacter sp. | reverse complement strand
TTTCGATAGGGGCGGAGCCATGGTTTGACGAAAACAACTTTGAAGAGAAGTGGCCCCGCTTACTCGGAGCCGGTGCGGCCGGCGCGCGGGGCATGCTGACTGCAATAGCCAGTTCAATCATCACCGTGGCGGGTGTAACCTTCTCTAGCATCATTGTCGCGCTAAGTCTGGCGTCAAGCCAGTACACGTCTCGCATCCTTCGAAACTTCATGCGTGACCAGGGGAACCAATCTGTGCTCGGTGTGTTCCTCGGAGTCTATGCTTACTGTCTGGTTGTACTCCGGACCATCCGGGGAGGAGACGAAGGCACTTTTGTGCCGTCCTTTGCGATTTATGTTGCCGTCGTGCTGGCGTTTGTCGCAATCGGCTTTTTCATCTTCTTTATCCATCACATCTCCTCTGCCCTTCAGGCGTCGAGCATCATTGCGGCGGCAGCCGAGGAGACGATGGAAGCCATTGACCGTCTGTTCCCGACGGAGTTGGGCGAGGCTGCCGGCACTGGTCTCTCGCCCCGACTGCCCCCAGCGGATGAGAAGTGGCATAGGATAGCCGCCCGGCGCACAGGCTACATCCAGAGTGTCGATGGAGATGCCCTGCTTCGTTTGGCGTGCGAGTGCAATGTGGTGATCCGTATGGAAGCCGGTATCGGCGAGTTTGTGGTTAAGGGGGCACCTCTTGGCTCTATCGCGGGGGAGACGACTCTGGGTGATGAAACAGAGCTGGAGCTAAACGGTGCGTATACCATAGACCGCCACCGCACGACTGTCCAGGATGCCGGCTTTGGCATCCGGCAAATCGTGGACATAGCCCTTAAGGGCCTGTCACCGGGCATCAACGACACCACAACTGCAGTGATTTGTGTGGACTACTTGAGTGCAATTCTGGTACGCCTTGCCTCACATCAGGTGGAAACACCATTCCGGATGGATCAGGGTGAACTTCGAGTCATTTCCCGGGGCCCCACCTTCAGAAGCCTGCTCGACGAGTCATTCGACCAAATCCGCCAGAACTCCGAAGGTAACGTCGCAGTTCTAGCCCGCCTCATACAGGCTCTCAACACAATCTCCGGGTTTACGTACGACCAAGATCGGTGTCAAGCGCTTAAACTCCATGCGGACCTCGTGCTTGAAACGATGGAACGCAGTGTCTCCTCTCATCAC
>CAZZGS010000811.1:0-1476 GCA_964653845.1 uncultured Bryobacter sp. | reverse complement strand
CGACCGGGCAGCGATCCGCCGAGCCAGCCGCCCAACCGAGCGTAAGCGATGAGCCAGATGAAGAGCGGCGAGAAACCGGGCAACACATCCGAGACCGAGGAGGCCATAGAAAAAGAGCGCTTCGAACTTTTGGGACGTATCGAACGTTGGCTTGAAACGCCGATGTTAGTCCTTGCCTTTGTGTGGCTGGCGCTGCTGATTGTGGAGTTTATCTGGGGTGAGAGTTCGCATTTCGAAATTATAGGCACGAGCATCTATGTTGTTTTCATCCTCAATTTCGCGCTTGAATTCACACTAGCCCCGCGAAAGGTGGACTATCTCAAACGCAACTGGCTAACGGCTATTTCTTTACTTGTGCCGGCCTTGCGCATCTTCCGCATCTCCCGGGTGTTTCGAGTTCTTCGGCTGGCACGCGCAGGGCGGGGCTTACGTCTACTGCGGGTCGTCAGCTCGCTGAATCGTGGCATGCTCGCACTGGGGGCGAGCCTGAGCCGCCGAGGTTTTGGATACGTGTTAGCTCTTACCTTCCTCGTTACTTTTGCCGGTGCGGCCGGCATGTATGCCTTCGAGAATGAAGCCCCCTCGGGCCTGCGTAGCTATGGGGAAGCGTTTTGGTGGACGGCGATGATCATGACCACAATGGGCTCGCAGTATTGGCCGCATACGGTGGAGGGGCGGGTGCTGTGCGTTTTTCTGTCGCTGTACGCATTTGCTGTGTTCGGTTATGTGACGGCGACGCTTGCTACTTACTTTGTCGGCCGCGACGCTGAAAGTGACACGGCTGGGGTGGCTGGTTCAGCACAACTGGTCACGCTTAGTGAGGAGATACGCGCCCTCCGGGAGGAAGTACGAACGCTCACCGAGCATCGTAGAGACAGCGTAACTCAACATTCTCTGAAGAAAGACGACGTTTGATAAGGAGAAGTGACCGTGGATAGATTCTTTCGACTGGTTGGCCCTGAACGGGCGGTGGAACTTTTTGGTATCCGGCTGGTGGGTATGAATGCGGAGAACTTTACAAAGTTGGTGTTCACGCTAATCTTCATTGCCGGAGTCCTTCTGCTGGGACACCTGGCTCGCAGAATCGCGAGCCGAGTGCTGCATGAGCGTGATCGGGAGCAAGCCCAATTCTGGACGCGCCAAGCGATTAAGTTCAGCTCTGCGGTGCTTATGATCCTTGGCCTACTTTCTATCTGGTTTGAGGACCCGACTCGTTTGGCCACCGCGTTGGGACTGGTTACGGCGGGTCTGGCTTTTGCCCTACAAAAGGTGGTTACCGCCGTGGCGGGCTACTTTGTCTTATTGAGAGGCAAGACTTTCAATGTGGGCGACCGAATCGTCATGGGTGGGGTGCGCGGGGACGTTATCGCCCTCGGCTTTATCCAGACAACGATTATGGAGATGGGCCAGCCCCCGTCTGTGCAAGGGGCGGGCCCGGCCATGTGGGTGCAGAGCCGCGAATACACAGGCCGCATT
>CAZZGS010000810.1:0-2647 GCA_964653845.1 uncultured Bryobacter sp. | reverse complement strand
CCATCGCGCCATGCTCATCGCATACTGCCAGCCGGTCGCCATCGGGGTCTTGTCCAAAACCGATATCGCAACCATGCAACTTCACCAAAGCCATTAGCTCACCAAGGGACTCGGGCTTCGGCTCGGGCTCACGCGGAAAGGTCTTGGTTGGGTCGACGTGAATCGCATGCAGCTCACAACCCAACACATCTTTCAAAAACCAGACACTCATCTCAGAGCCCGCCCCGTTCACTCCATCGAGAGCGACACGGAATCGACGCGCCCGAATCCGCTCCACATCCACATGCTTCACGATCCGGTTCACGTGGCGCTTCCACGGCGTCGCCTCATCCACGGTAAACCCCAGCATCTCCTCGTTGGTCACTTCCGCAAAGTCACCCTGATGAAAGAGATCCAGCAACTCGGTGCGCTCATAGTGATTGAAGAAAAGACCCTCACCGTTAAACAGCTTTAGCGCGTTGTACTCGGCCGGATTGTGAGAAGCCGTAATGCCGATGCCGCCCACAGCTCCAGTCTCGGAAATGTAGATCTGTATCGTGGGCGTCGTCTGTACACCCACCCTCACTACCTCGCAGCCAGCGGCCATCAGACCACAAGCGACAGCGTGCTCAATCATCGGTCCGGTAAAGCGAGTATCGCGGCCCAGCACTACTCGCCCGCGGCCTACATAAGCCCCAAAGGCCTGCGCAAAATCTGCAGCGAGCAAGGGAGTTAAAAACTCTCCCACCACCCCACGAACACCCGATACACCAACCTTCAATTTGTGCTCACGCATAACTTCTCACCGTATCCATCAGCTTCGCCATCAGGTCTTCTACACTTCCGCGTCGCATCTCCGCGATCACCCTCACCACCGGCTCCGTATTGGAGACCCGCACATGAAACCATCCGTCTTCAATATCGACACGCAACCCGTCCTGTGTATTCATTCGGCAACCACTCCAGTGATCCTCAAGATGGGTCATCATTTCGGGGATCCTTTTTGCCCCAAGCTTCACTTCCACCTTGCGCATGTCGTAGCGGGGCATTCCGGCAATCAACCGCTTCAAGCTTGTTTTCTCGCGCTTCAGGTGGCTCGCCAGCGCAAGCAAACTCGCAATCCCGTCGTATACAAAACGGAACTCCGGCAGCATTACAGCCCCAGTACCTTCACCCGCAATGGCGATCTTTTCCGCCGGGTACATCGCCAGTGCATCCATCGCATGTTGACGGCCCACAGGCACGCGCAAGACGCTCGCGTTGTACCTGGCAGCCACGTCTTCTACCAGCGAAGTAGTCGACAGGTTCGTGATGATCATCCGCCCCGGCTGCCGCTTCAACTGATACTCGGCGAGAATCGGCAGAATCATCTCTTCACTCACCACTTCACCGTCGCCGCAACATACGGCAATCCGGTCGCTATCCATATCAAAGAGGACACCCAGATCTCCGCCAATCGCCTGCACCACAGGAGCCAGTTGCAAGCCCACAGTCCGTGCATTCGTATTCGGGGTGTGAGCAAAAGCCTTCGCCTCAAGCGTCGCGTTGATCATCGTAATGTCCAGCGGATGACGATCTTTCAGACGCTTCAGAATCAGACTCGATAACCCGGAAGAACAATCCGCCACAATCTTAAGCCCTACAAGATCGCGAACTTCAAACACACGTTCGAGGTCATTGATATAGGCTTCGATCGATGCATCGTCGAAATGCAGCCGCCCCACCTGCGTCCAGTCTTTGAAGTCAAACTTGCGCAGGTGATAAATGTCGAGCAACTCGGAAGCCTCGCCACTCGAAAGATACGTCCCATTTGGCCCCAGAAACTTGAGCGCATTCCATTCGGCGTTATTGTGCGAAGCACCGATGGAGATCCCGCCAGCGGCATTCATTCGTTGAATCGCATGTTGCAACACAGGCGTTGAAGCAAGGCCAAGGTCGATCACATCACGGCCGCTGGCAAGCAAAGAAGATACGATCCCCTCGCGCAACATGACGCTCGAGGCTCGAGGGTCTCTCGCGATCAGAACAGGGCCGCTGCGGTCGAGCAAGACGCTAAAGGCGGCGGCAAATTCCAGCGCATGGTGCGCCTTCAGCCCAGGCCCGACAATGCCGCGTACGCCAACTGTGCTGATGCGAAGTGAACTCGCCATCGCTTTACTTCACCAGCTTTAAGGTGCCAAACTTTTCGGGCGTATGGTTATTGATCACCCCAGTCGGCATCCACGCCACCATCTTCCGCTCGGGCGGTCCACCCTGAAAGCGGTAGAAATTCCCACGCATCGACATCCCTGCTTCGATCTTCTTTGAGGTGATGCCGGCCATCGGGATTTGAAACTCGCCGTACCAGACCTTCGCCTTGGCATCGATGCGCGCCTTTGTAACCATCTTGCTGTCCCACTTCCAGCCGCCCTCGGGCAGCGGGTTCTTGCGGTCGATATCAAGGTCCACCCACTCGCCCTGCGGGCTCACCTGATACTCGCGATACTGATGGATCTGCTCAAAATCGGCTCCCACAAAAATCTCGGCGACATCGTGCTCCCACAGCTTGTTGGTCTCTTTGGCAGTGCTCGGGTTGGGCAACAGAAACAATTCCTGATAAGGGCAAGTCATGAGCACGTAAAGGTTTTTCTCAGTCCAGCGAACGCGGATCTCCGTGCGATTGGTTGGC
>CAZZGS010000809.1:0-2648 GCA_964653845.1 uncultured Bryobacter sp. | reverse complement strand
GCGCGGCGGCAGACAGCCAAATATCGTGAACGGCATAGGTGACGAGATTCACACTCAAGTCGGCCTCCATAGGGCCAGGAGTGGCCGACACGCATCCAATTGCAGAAACCGCCGCTTTCACCCTATATTTCGTCAGTCCCCACCACAGAAATGTCCGCTAATGAATGTGAAAGCCAAGAAAGAACCCGGAAAGGTGAAGGGAAGGCGGCCTTTCGCGGTCACCTTTTCAAGGCTGTGCGCCGCATGGCAGCCGCCCGATGGCACCATTCTGGCGAATACCGATAGCGCCCGCGACCGCGCCCTCGCGAAAGCCATCGCAGCGCAACTCGAAACCCAGAACACCCCTCGCGACAAACCCCGCCCTCCGCGCCTACGTCCAGGCGATCCTCAACGTCTATCCAAACGAGACCCCCAACCGTCCTGACATCGATCCCCGGATGCTCAACACCAACTCCCCCCAGTTGATCGACAACGATTCCCTCAGCGGCCGCCTCGACCACCGGCTCTCCACCAAAGATACCCTCACCGCCCGCCACGCCTTCCTCACCCAGGAAGTAAAAGCCTTCCAGCTCATCAAAGGCCAGAACCCCGACACCACCACCAAGTCACACGTCTCCAATATCACCTGGAATCGCACTTGGTCCCCCAACACCATCACCTCCTTCGCCATCGGCTTCGAGCGTGCCCGCACCCTCATCGTGCCAGAGCGAAACAACCTCGGCCCCCAGATCTTCATCTCTGCCGTCCTCACCCCCATCAACGCTCAAAACGCCATCCCCATCAACCGTACCGAGAACAAATTTCGCTACTCCGGCAACTGGCGTCAAACCCGGGGTCGCCACCAATTCACCGCCGGCGTCTCCATCGTCAGGCGTCAACTCAATGGCTTTGAAGGCGACTCCCAACTCGGCGCAATCCAGTTCAACAACAACCTCGGCAACGACGCCCTAACCAATCTCCGCCTCGGCATCCCTATCTTCTATTACATCTCCATAGCCGTAAAACCCCTCACCCGGGGCTTCCGCAATTGGGACAACTTCGCCTACGCCGGCGACACTTGGCAGCTCAACCGGAAGCTCACCTTCTCCTACGGCGTCAACTACCGTCCCAACTCCAAGCCCACCGAAGTCAACAACCTCAACGACGTCGGCTACTACTCCGACAGAAACAATTTCGGCCCCACCGCAGGCTTCGCTTATCGGCCCTCCACCAATAACCGCTGGGGCGTAATCCGCGCCGCCTACGGCCTCCACCATGGCGAGATCTTCCCCGTGACATTCCAGTCCATCCGCTTCAACGCCCCCAACAACATCAAGCTAGTGATCCCAGACCCCGATCCACTCAATCCTTTAAGCAAGATCCCCGCCGACATCACCAAAGCTGGCCGCACCGTCCTCTACGCCTTCGCCAAAGACCTCTCCACTCCCTACGCCCACCAATACAACTTCAAGTGGGAATTGCCAGTCACCAATAACATCCGTTTCGAAGCCGGCTACATCGGCAGTCGCGGACTCAAGTTCCTCCAACGCTGGTTCCTCAACCGTTCCGCCCAACTCCCAGGCCTCCCCGTAACCACAGCCAACATCGACGAGCGAAGGCCGCTCCCCCAATACTCCGACATCCGCTACACCACCAGTTCCAGCCGTGGCTACTACGACGCCTTCAAGACCGCCATCACGATCCCCCGTTGGAAAGGCGCATCTCTCGAAGCCGCCTATACCTTCTCAAAGTCTCTCGACGTTGGCGGCAACTACACCAACACCGCCTACGACAGCGACGGCTTCAACAACCGCAGCCAGACAGAATACGAAACCATCAAAGACCTCAAGGGCCGCAGCGATTTCGACCAGCCCCATGCCGTCATCATGAGAGGCAGCTACCAACTCCCCCGAAGCGGAAGACGCCTGGGCCGCTGGAGCATCAACAGCGTCTACCTCGCTAAGACCGGAACCCCCTTCAACCTCAAAACCGGCTCCGACGCCCCCGGCTTCGGCAACGTAGACGGAATCAGCGGAGACCGCCCCAACATCCTCGACCCAAGCATCCTGGGCAGAACCATCGGCAACCCCGATAACTCAAAGCAGCTCTTACCAAAATCCGCCTTCGCCTTCATCCCGCTAGGGCAACTAGCCGGCAGCGTTGGCCGCAACGTCTTCCGCCGCGGCCACATCCGAAACCTAAACGGAAGCATCAGCGGCGACTGGACCCTCCCCCACGACCTCAAGCTAAACTTCCGCACCGAAGCAATCAACCTCAGCAACACGCCCCAATTCGCCGAACCCGGAACCTCCCTAACCGACCCCAACTTCGGCGTAATCACCAACACCCTAAACGACGGTCGAGCCCTCCGCTTCCAACTCCGCCTTAGCTTCTGACCGCGAAGGCGCTAAACTTGCTGATGTCTCTTACTTGAAAGGCATTTGCTGAACAACCAATGCGCATTGACCGCTTGCAAGTTGAAAATTTTAAGGGCTTCGATAAACGCGAGTTCAACTTTCACCCTCAAATGAATTTGATCTGCGGAGTCAATGGAACGGGAAAGACAACGATACTTGATGCGTTGGCGATTGCAGCAGGAAGCTGGTTTCTGGGCCTGCGAGAAGAATCTGCTGCCAGGCAAATCCGGCAGCACGAAGTTAGGATAAAAG
>CAZZGS010000808.1:0-2655 GCA_964653845.1 uncultured Bryobacter sp. | reverse complement strand
ACACACAACACCGTCAGCACCAGCGGCACCAGAAACACCTTCGAGTAATCCACCTCCGTCCCCACTCGAAACATGTCACTAACATAACCCGCAAACCAACTCCCCACCACCAAGCCCGCCCCTAGCAGCACAAACGCAATCAAGCCCTGAGCCGATGCCCTCACATCTACCGGAGCAATCTCATCCACGTAAATGTAGCTGGCAGTAAAGAAGCAAACATAACAAAGCCCGTGCAGCGACAGCGAAGCCAGCACCAACCACAGCGGCCCCCCCATCGCAAACACCGCATACCGCAACGGCCAGGCCAGAATCCCCACCAGGATCGTCCCGCGGATCCCCCAATTCTTCAGCATCTTCGGCAAAAAGATCAGCGTCACAATCTCAGCCCCCTGCGCAATCGCCATCCACGCCGGCGCACTCCCCGCCCCAATCCCCACCTTATACAAAAACGGCCCGGTCAAAATAAAGTAAAACATCAACTCGGTCGCCACCACAAAAGCAATCCCCAGAAAGATCGCAAACTGCGGATCCTTCAACATCTTCAAAGCTCCCAGAAACGCAAACGGGCTCTCCCCCTTAGCTGCCGGCGGCGTATGCGGCAACATAAAACACCACAACCCCATCAACACCGACAACCCGCAAGCCAGCCACATCCCGTCAAATCCACCCAGCGGCCCAAGCAGCGTCGGCAACCACTCCCTCAACCCAATCCCCAGCAACAAGCCCACCACAATCCACCCAATCGTGCCCCAAACTCGCACCAATCCAAAATCCCCTTCCGCCGCCGGCATGTGGTGAAAGCAGATCGAATTCGTCAGCGCCAGCGTCGGCCCAAACAACATCGCCCACCCGCACATCCACATCCAAACTCCGTCATAAGAAGTCGCTGTAGCCATCACATAAAGTGGCACCGCACCCAGCAAATGCAGCACAGCAAGCAAACGATCCGTAGGGAAGTACCTGTCCGCAATTTGTCCCGCCACAAACGGCGCCACCATGCACCCAATCGGCAGCAGCGCATAGATTGCCCCTACCTGCCCATCTGTAAACCCCAACACCTTCCCCAAGTAAGCCGAGAAATCCGGATACCAGGCTCCCCAAACCATATACTCGAGCAGCATCATCACGCTCAATCGAAACCGAATTGTCATCCGAAGCACTCCCGCCTACACTGTAGTTTTTCCCGACAGAGCAAAAAATGCACTGCCCGAAATCAAGCCAAAATTTCAAATCTTCACTATTATCAATCACTTCGCGTGCGATGTAAGAATGGCACAGCAAATGCTCTTCCTGTGCGATATGACGATCACTATGCCGCCGGCAGCTCGCCCGCTCACAAGAGACGATTATGCGCGCGCCTACCAAGACGGCTACAACAAGACCGTCCGTTTCCTTGCCTCAACCGGTGCCGCCCTCGACCTCGCCGAAGAAGTCGCCCAAGCCGCCTGGGTTCGCGGCTGGGAACGCCTCTCTCAGCTCCGTCACGTCCAAGCCCTCACTTTCTGGATCAACTCGATCGCCAAGAACCTGCTTCGCAGCAGCTTCCGCAAACAACAGCTCTCCACCGAGCTGCTCGAAACAACTCTCGTCATAAAACCTCTCGAATCCGAACCGATCGACGCATACCGCATGTTTGACGGCTGTTCCGATACCGAAAAAGCAGTCCTTCACCTCTATTACATAGAAGGCTTCACCAGCCAGGAGCTCTCAAGTGCTTTTGGCCTTTCCGCCGTCGGCGTACGCGTCCGTCTCACGCGGCTCAAGAAAATTCTGGTGGGCAGGATGAACCTGGAGGTCGATCCTGCCTCAGCTTTTGCGCAAAAAGCTGCGTAATACCGGATTACCGCGACGGTTCACAGGGCAGTGTGAGCTGTCGCGGGCGCATAATAAAGGTAGTGTTACGCCTAATCACATTGCTTGCCCTGTTGCCTGCCCTGTGGTCCCAGATCCCTGCCTCCTTTGACGGATCCATGGTCTATGACCTCTCAAACGGTCCCATCCTTTACAACCAACTCCCCAACAACGAAATCTCTCAACTGAGCACAAAGCTCAATTTCGAACCTCGCCACGGCTACCTCCTCAGCGTCCTTAAATCTCTTAAAATCCCGATCTCGAGTCAAACCCTCGTATTTTCCAAAACCAGCTTCCAGGCCCCGCTAATCTTCCCTTCCGCCCCACGCGCGATCTACTTCAACGACGACACCTATATCGGCTGGGTCAAGGGGGCAGACTATCTCGAAGTCTCAACAGCCGACCCTACCCTCGGCGCTGTCTTCTACGTTCTCGAACAAGAGCCCAAACTGAAGCCCCGCTTCCAGCGTCACGACGATTGCCTACAGTGCCATCATTCGGCCCGCACCGCCGGTGTTCCTGGCCACATCGTTCGCAGCGTCTACACTCAGCCCAGCGGCCAGATCCACACCAACACCAGCAACTTCATAACCGACCATCGCAGCCCGATGGAAGAACGCTGGGGCGGATGGTTCGTCTCCGGCAAGTCCAACTTCAAACACTTGGGCAATCAGCTCTTCCCAGAGCTCGACGCGGCCAGCGTCATCAAGACCTTCGACTCCCCCGCCTGGCCCACCTCCACCTCGGACGTCGTCGCCCATCTCGTCCTCGCCCACCAAGCCACCGGCCACAACTACATCGCCC
>CAZZGS010000807.1:0-2655 GCA_964653845.1 uncultured Bryobacter sp. | reverse complement strand
GAAGTAAACAAAGGCCCACGCGATGAGAGCTACGGCAGCAAAGGCAAGGATAGCAGCGAGCCAGCCCGGGATGCTGCGTTTGTGATCATCGGCACCAACGAGGTAGGTTTGCTGGACGGGTGCAGGTGGTGGAGGTAACGGTGCTGGCGCCGATGCTGGTGGCGGCACTGGTGGTGGAGGGGGAACGTACTGCGGCTGTGGCGGGGCTGGAGCTACATATTGAGGCTGTAGAGAATGGGGTCCCACAGGCACGGGCGGCAATATTTTTGGGGGTCCGGTTTCGGCGCAAAAAGGACATTCGTTGTAGGAAGGGCCGACTTCTCTTCCACACTTGGGGCAGATCCAGGTAAACATTGGTTGTGTATTCCAAAGTGTAACGCTCTCGTCGTCTTAAATTGAAAGGAGAGTATGCGATTCCTGAGACGTCCTCGGCAAGCTAGCCGTTCCATTGCAGTTTTTTGCGGAGCTTTTCATCCGCCGACGGTGGCACATGTGGCGCTGGCAAACGCCGCACGCTCGGTTGTCGATGAGGTGGTTTGGGTGATGCCGGAGCGGTTTCCGCATAAGAGCTACGAGGGCGTGGCGCTACCGGCGCGGTTGCGGATGGTGCTGGAGAGTACAGGGGATGCTGTGGCGGTGTCGCGGGAGAGTTTGTTCTTTTCGATTGCTGGGGAGATGGAGGAGACGCTGCCGGGGAAATCGGTTCAGTTGTTGATTGGGGAGGACGGGGCGCGGCGTATCGTCGAGTGGGACTACGGCCTCGATGTAATTGGCCATGCTGAGTATCTGGAATCGAACATGAGGAAGTACCGAATCTTAAGTGCGCGACGGCAGGAGGCTTGGGCGTTGCCTGAAGAGTTGGCCGCTTATTTCGGGTGGTTGGAGGTGGAGGCGGCTATGGATGTGATTTCGTCGACGGAGGTGAGGCAGCGGATTGCCTGTGGCGGGGACTGGGAAATTTTGGTGCCGGAGGGGATTCGATCGCAGGTGCTGCGGCTTTATGGCTCTGGGGGTAACGCGAGGGGCCAATAAGGTGCGGTGAGCGTGATTGGCTTGCGGCGGCCTTCGCCAAAATCGAGGGTGAGTTTGCCTTGCTGGAGGAGGAGATTGATTGGCTCTGCGGTGGCATCGGCGAAAGTGAGTTTGGCTTCGCCTTCGAGGTTGCCGGACCAGTCGGCATCGATTGAAGGGGTTTTGATTTTGCCCACCAGAGTCGCAGTAGTTTTGTCGACGGGCCAGTCTGAGATGTTGCCTTCGAGTTGATAAGACTCAGTGGGTTGCCAGAGTTCGGTTTTGAGGCTGCCTTCGAGGTGGATAGCACCAGGTTGGAAGGGGATCGAGAATTCAGAGGGCTGGATGGTGGCTTCGAGTTTCGCACCGCGCCACGAGAATTTCAGATTGAGAGGGTGGAAGGAACCGCTGGCGAATTCGAGGGACCGGAACTGGATTTGACCGGAAAGGTTGCGGCTGCGGAGCCAATCGGGCATTGAGGAGCGACGGAGGCGCATCTTTTCGAGGAGGGTTGAGGGAGGGCGTTGGGCAGATTGGAGGACGCGGGTGAGGGTGCCGATGGAGGCTTCTCCGATGATGAGGTTTAGCTCAGTGGGGCGTGTGCTCTGGGGAATGTAGGAGACTTCGCCTTCGAGATCGACGGCTTCCCATTCGGCGCGCATGCGTTTGATGGAAATTCGGTTGGGATCGAATTCGATCGAAGCGGTGGAGATATCGAGAGGGGCCGGGATGCCGTCGAGGTCAACGGAGATGTTGCGGACGCCGAGCCGGCCGCTCCACTGGCCAGGGTCGGAATCTTCGGTGCGCTGGAACTGGACGTTGCCTTGCCAACTGCCGCCCTGGGCTCGGGAAAGGAGCGGGAGGCTGGAGGCTTGGAGGAGAAGGCCCAGGCCGGACTTCAAGCCTTTGATGCTGAGGAGTTGGGTGGCGACGTCGAGGCGAAGAGCGCCTGTGCGGGCGTTCCAATCGGCACTCATAATGGCGGTCTGGGATTCTCCGACACGGATTTCGGAAGGGGCGAGGATCCAACGGGAGCCTTCGACTATGGCGGTAGCTGAAGGGGTCATGAGGCCAGGTTGGTCCGGGACCTCGATACTGGCATCAGCGAAGCGGATCATGCCCTTGGCGGGCACTTCTTCAGTGCTGGGCCAGGCGTAGCCGATGACGCCGTTGAAATTGCCTTTGCCGGTGAGGCCTAGAGGAATTTTGGCATTCGCTTCACGGCCGAGGTCGATCAGCTTGGTGAGTTCAATATTGCGGAGTTGGAGCAGGAGTGCGCCTTTGGGGGACTGGAAGAAATCGCGGGCACGCATGCGGACGCGGACAGCTTCATCGCCGACAGTATCGAGGGCGAAGCGCTGGCCGGGGATGTCGAGCGAGCCGGCGAGCGCGAGCTTGTTGCTTTTGCCAACGAAGGGGAGGAAGCCCTGGGGGGCGAGGCCTTCAAACTGAAAGCCAGCTTCGATCACGGCTTTGTTCCAGGGGCCTTTGAGACGGCCTTTGCCGGAGAGCTTGCCGGCAAAATCAACTCCTCTCGCGCCGAAGAAGAAGTTGAAGGCGTGGATGGAACTGGGCTGGAGTTCGAGGTCGAAGTCAAGGCCGGGGATGGCGGAGGGCGGGGCGTGGACTTCACCACGCAAAGAG
>CAZZGS010000806.1:0-2660 GCA_964653845.1 uncultured Bryobacter sp. | reverse complement strand
GTAGCGTTGAGTCGAAAGGCGTGTAAATGCCAGGCGAGTTTCAGTGAGGAAGGCAGCAGTCCATACGCGTGTCCAGGAGACCATCGCATTGCGACCGAGGTTCTGTTCTTCGGCGCCATTAAAGCCAGCGGCGTCGAGGGCACCGGGAAGCGGCGAAGCGATCGTCTTGTTTTCGTTGGACCAGCTCACGCTGCCGAAGAGCGAGTCTTTGTCGGAGAGGCGGTGATCCATGCGAACGTCGAACTGATCGTTGTTCTGCGAGGCGGGCGCTGTCGGAAGATAGTTGGCACCAGGAAGCCGATCACCCAAATTCTGATTGGGAGCCGGGAATAGGTCCATGAGTCTCTTGGCCGCAGGATCGAAGCGTGCAGCAGGAATCTGGTTGCCAGGGAACAGGTCGCGCACAACGTTGCCATTGGGGGCGAGACGCTGCGTATTCATGTCGTAGATGCCACCCTGCGGGATGCCGCGGCCAAGCGCGTCCGTTCCGAGGTTGACTCCGTTTAGAAGGCTGGAATAGTCGCCATTGCGGAAGGCTGCCTTCGGGATCGTGATCGGGTTGGTGATGCCACCAAGGCCGGGCACGGCGCCGGAGAGCGAACGAACGCGGGTACCTTGCCAGTCGGCAAACCAGAAGGTACGGTTCTTGATGACTGGACCACCGATGGCCGCGCCGTACTGGTTCTGACGAACGTAAGGTCGAACCGCACCAGCGCGATTTCGCTCCCAGCTATTGGCGTTCAACCTGTCGTTCTGCAGGAACTCAAATACCGCGCCATGAATTTCGTTGGTGCCGGACTTGATCGTGACGTTGACCACGCCGCCTGCGCCGCGGCCGTACTCTGCCGAGTAGCCGTTGGTAACCACTTTCATTTCGCCGATGGCTTCCACCGACGGGCCGATTACGTAAGCCGTCTGATTGATAAAGTCGATGACGTTGACGTTGTTGTCGACGCCGTTCAACAAGAAGTTGTTCTGGCCGTTTGAGCGCACACCATTGGCCGAGAATCCGCCACCGGCAGCGTCACGCGCGCCCTGTTCAGCCGGCACGACGCCTGGAGCCAAAGGAGCGAGAAAGGTGAACTTGCGCTGGCCGCCGAGTGGCAGCTCGCTGACCTGCTTGGCTTGCATTGTGTTGCCCAGCGCCGTGCTTTCCGTTTGCAGAAGAGGTGCAGACGAGGTGACTTCAATCGACTGCGACATTTCGCCGACAGTCAATGTGATGTTGACACCGACGCGATCACCGCCGGTGAGAGGAACGTTCTTTTGTACTGCTTTGCGAAAGCCGGCGGCCTGCACTTCAATCGTGTAGATACCCGCTTTCAGCAGGGGACGGATATAGGTGCCGCTGGAATCGGACTCAGCTTTATAGCTGACTCCAGTGGCTTGTTCAGTAATTGTGATTTTTGCCCCGGCAATCACGGCGCCGGTACCATCGGTGATGGTTCCTGTAATTGCTCCAAGATCGCGCTGCGCAAGCAGAGACCCGGCAAACAGTAAGGCTGAAATCAACAGTAGGGTAAAGCGTTTCGTCATAAACTTCCTCACGTGGGAGAGACTTGAGCCAGGCCCCGCGACCTGGCATTGGATTCTGTTATATATTTCATGTGGCGCATGTCAAGTCAAGCTAAAACCCGATTTATTATAATTTCCTTAATCTGTACTGTTTCGGCTGCTTTTGTCTTGATTCCGCAGTTTGAAGACAAAAGCGCCGACTGGGGCTTGGCTCGTCCCATCGTCTACGGCGACTCGAAATCTACTCGTTATTTGATCGAGACCACGGGTACCGGGGTGGCGATTCTCGACTTTGACGGGGATCAGAAAAATGACTTATTGATCCTGAATGGGGCGCGGATCGGGGAGAAGCAGGACTATCCTCCCCTGCTTTATCGGAATCTTGGGGGTGGCAAATTTGAAGAGGTTGGTGCGCAGTCAGGGTTGGTGAGTGGTGGCTGGGCGCAGGCTGCATGCTCAGGAGATATCGACAATGACGGCGATGTCGATTTGTGGATCACCTATTACGGTGTGAGCCGGTTGTTTCTGAATCAGGGTGGACGATTTGAGGATGTGACGGCGAAGCGGAGGTTGCCTGCGACGGGGGTCCGTTGGGGTTCGGGCTGCGCGATGGTGGATTACGACAGGGATGGCCGCCTCGATTTGTTTGTTGCCAACTACGTCGATATAGAGATGGAGAAGAGCCCGAAGCCGGGTTCGATGCCGGAATGCATGTGGAAAGATACTCCGGTTGCCTGCGGCCCGCGAGGCTTGCCGAAGGGGCGAAATTACCTCTATCGTCAATTGGCGGATGGGCGATTTGAAGATGTTTCGGCCAAGGCGGGAATCTGGAAGCCTGGTGGACGTTATGGGCTGGGGGTGACTGCGGCGGATTTCAACAACGATGGTTGGCCGGATATCTATGTGGCTTGTGACCAGACGCCGAGCTTGCTGTATCAGAATCTGGGGAATGGCACATTCAAGGAGCGGGCAATGGAGGCGGGCGTTGCCTATGATGCCAATGGGCGGGTGCAGGCGGGGATGGGTGTCGCTGTTGGGGACTTTGATGGAAACGGGATTCTGGATATTGCCAAGACGAATTTCTCTGGGGATTTGCCTTCGCTCTACTTGAACGAGGATGGATCGTTCTTCCGCGATACGGCGGA
>CAZZGS010000805.1:0-2661 GCA_964653845.1 uncultured Bryobacter sp. | reverse complement strand
AGGGAATGAAAAGCTAAAATCACGACAATACACTTACCACCCGCCAACAACCATTTACGCCCCACAAACTCACTAACCCCAGCAAAACAAACGAAAAATAATTTTTGCCCGGCCAGTGAACGCCGTTTCCAAAACTTCCAAATCAACAGGAGCAATGTGTCAATACAGGAATTTTGGTCAGGCTCCGTTCTTCATGTAGACAAGCAACGAATCGCTCAGCTGCATCGCAAAAAGGATTCTAGAATCACCAAAGCCCTCGCTCAAGACCCAGGCGGCGGCACAACCCATAGATGACATCGTTTCATCGCATTCGCAAATCCACCCGTCTTTTTGCCAACCACCAGCCCATGCGCCGGATCATGAGGTGGTTCATTGTCCTTCACGATCGGGTAAGGGAATTTGCGTACCTCGCTCACTGGCAGCGCAGTCAAAAATTCGTTGGGGTAATTTCGACAGTACGTCCTCAGCGGCGCGGCCCTGAGCAACTACCATGGATTCCATATAGACCGAAAGCTCAGCGTGTCGAAACACCGCTGAACTCGGTCGCAGCTTCCCGTCTTCCATGCAAAGCTGATTGGGAGGAATCCTGCGCAACAATCGATCCTCATCCAGGATCGATGCGTCGTCTATGGGCTCAATCGGCGCGCTCATCTTCACTCATATCGCTACAGCGTCTCTAGGAATTCCTCTACCAACGCCTCTGCCCCAGCAAAGCAGCCCTCTTCTTCACGCCCTGTCGCCGGGTCAAATAAATAATATTCCGGAGCGTCGTCACTTGAGACAACAATCTCAAGGCTCTTGCCATTCTTGTGCCACTCCGCCTGCATCCCGCCATCCGCTAGCGGAGTCATGGTGGGGGGCATCCCCTCGCTCTTCATCACCAACTCTAAACAATTGAGCAACTCACCCACACAAGCGGGGCTTGTAGGCTTCGCCGAGTGCCCGTCCCAACCATTCCCAATCCCCCAACGCTGCGAAATCGATTCAAAAACCGGCTCAATCCAATCGGGCAATCGCCCTTCGCCCAGATAGCTAAACCGGATCGTCTCTGCCCCAATCTCAAGCTCCACTTCAGCAATCGGGCGTCGAGCTGCCGGGCGATCCAGCGTACTCGCATTCAGTTCACGACGTGCAAAGACATCCACACCTGGCTGCTTCCGAAACCAGGCCGACTGACTGCCATAGCTAAAAGCAGGTGTACCAACCGGCATTGCTACTGGAAAAATCATAAGCCCTTCTTTCCCCAAACCGAATGCATACTTGCAGTCGTCAACTCATCAAACCCCTTCACGATGGCGGCCCTTCCTAAATCGAAAAACTCAAGTCCAGAGCCCACAAATCCACGGGCAGTCAACTGCATCACATACATTGGCTTATGGTCTGCCTCCCGGATCGCTGGTTGAATATCCACCTTCAAGCGGCCAACAGGCTTGCCCTCCAAAACAATCGGGAATCGAAGCGCAAAAATCCCATCCTCGACCCCGTGCGGCAAACCACCCAGGAAAGAAAAGACCTTCAAGGCGTCGCCTAAATCCGTGAACCCCTCCCCAGCCACAATATGATTGACGTAAGTCACCTCACACTGGTTCATCCGGATCGGTCCCAGCCCCTCACCCAACAAGAAGTCTTGAAATACACTGAAATCCCGCAAGAAGCCCGGTTTGATGGTCTTCTCATACCTGGGGTATTCCGCATCGACTGAGGTCTTCCGCCAGTTCTTAATGAAGCGATCCACCTGCAACTGAATCATTTCTGTCCCGGGTTTATTGACAAACCACATCCGCTCGGGCGTAGCGTCCTCTCTCGCTTCAAAGCGCAATCGAGGGGTCCGCTTCGGTGCCTCCTCAAAACGCTCGAAGGCAGCTTCCAGCGCCGGCTTATCCTCGGTCGTTGGAAAGCTCTCGCGAATGCGTTCCCAAAACAATCCGAAATGGACAGTCCTCATCCCCAGGATTGGCTCAAACTGGGCAGCCAAAACCGTCTCCACCACCGGTGGACGATCAAACTCAGGCGAATTGGAGTTTTCTATTTCGGACATGACTCAAGGTAGACGAATAAAACACAATCTATCAAAAATGTTCGCACATCTTTAGCGGTCGAGCGCCGAGTGGTGCTTTCGAACACAGTTCAATTCTAGCTTGGTGAGGCTTTCCTCACCATCTGCCCAACCAGCCAATTGCGCCAGAGGTACAGCCTCGTCGAGCCACTGCCCGCAAAAACACAGACCGCCGAAACGCTCGAACAACTGAGCCTGATTCACAAGTAGCCGCCGAGGTGAACTGTCCCCGCAGTCGAATATCGTGCTCGAGACAGCGGTCCGCCCAAGGCCCGCTGAAGCGCGTTACGGCAGGTGTGGCGGAGCGTTGCGTGAACTGGACGAAGATGCCAGGCAGCTATTGGAATTCAACGACGTTGGTGTCTGACGAGGCTGCCCCCCGCGCCACATCTACAGCGCCAGCAAAGCGTTACTCTTCCGGCGATCTGTGCGAGATCCTGCCTCGCAAGAATTGTCTGGGAAGTGGTTCAGCGCCCATCTGCCGATGCGATCAGCTCCGAAAATCAGCACAGCACTACTAAGATTTGGTACGAAAGAAGAAGCCCATGGAAGAGATCACCCCAAGCCCGCAAACCTACGCCGCTCTATTGGCGAGTATCAAAGAG
>CAZZGS010000804.1:0-2668 GCA_964653845.1 uncultured Bryobacter sp. | reverse complement strand
CTGGTTTAGTGCTTTGTTGAGGGATTGACGAAGGGGATCGAGGGATTGCTGGTAGGTTTCCCAGATGGTGTCGATCTCGGTGTTGTTGGCGATCGATTTGAGTGTGATGTGAGGGACGCGCTCGTAGACGAAGCCTAAGCGGATGTCGCTGCGGGTGGCGGCTTGCGAGGGGCTGGATTTAGAGACCTCGCCTTCTTTGGCTTGGCCTTCTGGGGTGTCGGCGAGGACGTAGTATGGGTAGCGAGCGCCCATGATGCGGGCGCGGGATAGGGCGAGCGCGACGCGAGAGGTGTCGATGGTTATCCAGCGGCGTCCCCACTGCTCTGCGACGAAGGCGGCGGTGCCTGAGCCGCAGGTAGGGTCTAGGACCAAATCACCGGTATCGGTTGCCATGAGTATACAGCGCTGTAAGATGGTAGTTGCCGTTTGGACAACGTAAATCTTATCCGACGCACCCCCTGTATCGGTCCAAAAATTGGTGTAGCGCTGGACTGAGAAATCATCCAAATATCGCTTATATCTAATCGCAATCCCGGAAGTCACGACTCGGTCAGATTTGATAAGCCTTGGAAATCCGATCGTGCCCGTTTTCCAGTATCCTCCCGAAGGCAAAAACTCTTTGCCCATGAAGCGCACAGGGAAGCTGCCAGGTGGTCGTGGGGACGTTAGACTTGTCGCTTGGTAAGCGCGTCCAATTTCGTCGAGCCGCTTGTAGTCACGTGCCCCAGCGCCCGTTTGGGCTTTGTCGTAGAGTAATCGTCGAAACTTCAGTACGGATTTTGTTCGACCATACCAAAGTACATAATCGGTGACATTGGCGAGATACTCGGCTGGTTGGTCCCCTGTCTTCTGAAATTGAATTTCGCTGATAAAATTATCATCACCAAATACTTCGTCCATTAACGATCGAACACGGTGGACGTTCTCATCGCCAATTTGAATGAAGATCGAGCCGGAATCCGTCAGAAGATCACGCGCAATGGTTAGGCGATCACGCAAATATGTTAGATAGGATTGTATGCCGTCTCGCCAAGTATCGCGGAAAGCTTTTACTTGTTCAGGCTCACGAGTGATTTGGTCCAAACTGCCGTCTTTGACATCTCTGCTAGTCGTGGACCACTGAAAATTTGAATTGAACTTAATTCCGTAAGGCGGGTCCAGAAATATGCACTGGACCTGCCCACGCAGGCCTTCGCGCTCAGCTAACGACGCCATGACCTGAAGACTATCGCCTAGGATCATTCGATTGGTCCAATTGGAGTCGTGTTGGTAGAACTCGGTTCGGGCGTCTTCGCTCGGGAGCCCATTGAAGTCTGAAAACAGTGAGTACTGATCTTGTTCCTGTTTGCGGCCTTCGGCGGATTGGCGCAGCAAGTCGTCGATGAGAGCTTTAGGGTGGACTTTTTCCTGGATGTAGAGTGGGGGGGCGGGGACTACAAGATCCGACCAATCCTGCTCGTCTTTGCCGCGCCAAACGAGTTGGGGGTCGAGATCCTTATTGCGGCGTTCGTAGGCTACCCGCAAGGGAGTCTGCTCTTCGTTGCTCATGACGGACTGGAACTCGGCTGTTGGGATGTTCTTGCGGCTGGCTTCTTCGTGGACCCATGTTTCGACGGTCTTGGGTAATTTGTCCTTGGGGATTTTGGCCATGGGATTCCTTATGCAGTAGCGGTAACGGGTTGGGCGTCGATGAGCTTGTTGAATTCGGCTTCGACTTTCTGCTTGAAGCCCGATTCGATGGTGTAGATGTCAGTGAATTCAGCGAAGGCCCAGCGACCGAAGCGGCGTTCGTTGTTGACGCCGGGAATCCAATAGGTGTCCATCGTATCCTTTTTGAACTTGGCGTCTTCGCGGCGATAGCCCTTGATCTCTATGACCAGGTGAAGCGGGTCGGGCTGGCCGTCGTCGACCAGCACAATGAAGTCTGGGCGGTAGCGGCGGGCCTCGGAGCCCATGCGGTAGGGGACTTCAAAGCCGAGGCTGTGATTCTTGACGTAGGCGCGGACGCGGGGATGGCTTTCTGCGACGCGACAGAACTCCGATTCCCAATCGCTGTCGAGGATGACCCAATTGATGTGGCAGTGGGTGGGGCTGGTCTTCCAACGGTCTTTCTTCGATGTGTTGAAGAGGACGTGGTTCGTTGAGCCTTCCGGATTGTAAGGATCGAGAATGACCTTTACTGGCCGCTCATTGATGAAGCTGCGGGTGATGGCGGCGGTGATCTTCTCGCAAGCGATGTCGGCGATCTCCTGATACATGAGCTGGGCGGGGTAGGTGCCACCTTTGCATTCGAGGTAGTTATCGAGCCATTGCTTGGTGATGCTCTTGAGTTGGCCGAATAGATGGAGCTTTGGCTCTTCGCCCGGGTCGCGCCACTTGGTGTAGAGCAGGCGCTGGGTGAGGTGGTAGAGCAAGGAGGATCGACGGAGGTCGCCGAGGTGTTCGAGGTTGAGGTCGACGGCTTCGCCAATGATGCCGGCATTTTCTGTAACGCTGGGGCCGACGAGGTCTGGCGTGAGTTCGAGGCGGGACTCGTCGGTGAACTCAGCAGTGAGGCGTTCGGCGGGGAGTTCGATGCGGTAGCCAGCAACGCGGGGGAAGCGGATCTCTAGGCAATCGCGTTCGGGCCGGACGGCGCGGACCTGGATGGTATCGACCGGGGCCTGGG
>CAZZGS010000803.1:0-2675 GCA_964653845.1 uncultured Bryobacter sp. | reverse complement strand
GACAACGATACTTGATGCGTTGGCGATTGCAGCAGGAAGCTGGTTTCTGGGCCTTCGAGAAGAATCTTCTGCCAGTCATATCCGGCAGCACGAAGTTAGGATAAAGGCACTTCCTCAATCGGAAGAAAGAAATCAGGTGGATGGCTCACTTCGCATTGACTTGGTCGAACAATTTCCCTGCAGTGTGTCGGCTGAGGGTCTAGTGCAGGGGAAGGTCATCCAATGGCAGCGGTCCCTCGAATCCAAACGGAGTCGAACAACAACCAAGCAGGCGACTCAATTGATGGAGCTGTCTCAAGATGCCGATGTTTCTGTGCGGGATGGCCGGACGCTAACCCTGCCATTGATCTCCTATTACGGCACTGGCAGGTTGTGGGAAGTACCGCGGGAACAGGCTCACATCAAAAGTCAAAAACAGCTGGGGAAGCGAGAAAACCACTCACGATTCGCTGGCTACAAAAACAGTATTGAGCCGCGCTTGTCCGTCGCTGACCTCACGCGGTGGATTGCAGAGCAAAACTGGAGTGCATTCCAGGCAGGTGGTGACCCAAACGGTATCTACCAGGTTGTAAAAAAAGCGATTCTAAGTTGTATTGAAGGGGCAACGGATCTTTTCTATGCACCAAACCGGGGCGAAGTCATCGTTGAAGTTGAAAAACAAGGGCGCCAGCCCTTCAACAATCTGAGCGACGGCCAGCGTTGTATGCTCTCGCTGATTGGGGACCTCGCGCACAAGGCTGCAACTCTAAATCCAGGCCTCGGTGAAGCAGCCTTACTCGAAACGAATGGAGTCGTACTGATTGATGAGCTTGATCTTCATCTCCACCCCATTTGGCAGCGCCGCGTAATTGAAGACCTACGAAGGACTTTCCCTAATCTGCAATTCTTCGCTACAACACACTCACCGTTCCTGATCCAATCTCTCAGATCAGGAGAAGAGCTACTCATGCTGGATGGAGCGGCAACAGCTCAACTCGCGAACAAAACGCTCGAAGATATTGCACAAGACATCATGGGAGTTCCGCATTCTGAAGTCAGCCAACGCTATTTCGAAATGAAGCAGACTGCTCGCCAGTACCTCGAGAGGCTCCAATCCCTGGATACGTCTCCAGATCAAAAGCTTAAGGAGTTCAAAGCTGAACTAGCAAAAGCAATATCCCCATTCGCAGATAACCCCGCTTATCAAGCCTTTCTTGAAATGAAGCAAGCGGCAAAGATCGGAGAATAGCAGCGTGCGCCCGATTCGCAGAGGAACCTCCCCACAAGCCGGAGACTTCAAAAACTATAAAGCTGCCTTCCCGCACCTGCTTTCCCGGCTTGGCTTCTTCTGCAGCTATTGCGAGAGATATCTTTCTACTGGACTGGAAGTCGAGCATTTGCAACATAAAGATCCAAACGATGGCTTCCCCGAGCTTGTCGGCCGGTGGGAAAACTTCTTGCTCTCTTGCAAGAATTGCAACTCGACAAAAAATACGAAGATTGTCCACCCGTCAAGCTTTTTGCTCCCTGATAGGGACAATACCTTCTTCGCATTTCAATACAAACCAGATGGAACCATAGATGTTGCCACCGGCCTGCCCCCCAACCTCGCTGCATTGGCAGAGAATACATTGCGATTAGTTGGCCTGCAGAAACCTGCTCACGAGCAAATGGATGAGCAAAGCCAGCGAGTTTATATCGATAGAGTTTCCCAGCGTATGCAGGCATGGGGTCAAGCCCAGATGGCTTATGAAGATTTGATAGCTGAGCCTGATAATATGGCTCTTCGCCGTACCATTACCAGTTTGGCCCTCAAAACCGGATTCTTTAGCGTTTGGATGAGCGTTTTTGCAAACCACATCCTAATGCAATTGGAATTCATGGCAGCATTCACAGGAACTCTCGAAAGCGAATGCTTTCACCCGTCAACGGCGCTCCCAATCAGCCCTGCCCCCAATCCCGATGGGTTACCGGAAGGCTCAAAAATCTAAACGAGCCTATGCACTCGGTCCGCGTGTCCAACAAAGTCGACAATCACGAAACTTCCTTACCCACCTCTACATTCCAGCCCGTCTCAGCATGAAGATTTTGCTCAGTAATCCCGGCAACCAAATCCGCCAATTCACTATGAGGTTGAGCCGAACGCAACATCACGCTGCCATCGGCTTGGACCGACAACAAGTACTGATCGCCTTCTTGGATCCGCACAGCTTCAACAAGCCCGTCGGGAATCCCAACCGCAAGGCCAGTCCCCCACTTCGCAACAATTGTTTCGATCTGCATAAGCTTCTACTTCGACTATACATCCGCGCCCAAGGACAATAGATAAGATCAGAAGCACCAACAAGCCGGACCGCTCTCACATCTCTCTGTTGACAGGCCAAATCTTCATTTCCAATCCCAGTAAAACTGTCCATGAAGTCCAGGAGACTAACGCGAACAACCTGTCGCCGCTCGAGGCCTTGATCCTCAGCAGCAAGCAGCCAGAGTATGTACCCACCAAACACGGCATAATAAAAAAGATGGTAGGCGATAACAAAGCGGATCTTTCACGCATCACGGTATTGCCAGGGCAACGCTCTGGACAGCCGTGCATCCGCAACCTCCGCGTTACCGTTTGGGATGTCCTCGACATGCTTGCCTCTGGCATGACCGAGCTTGAAATCCTGGATGACTACCCCTACCTGGAGCAAGCC
>CAZZGS010000802.1:0-2677 GCA_964653845.1 uncultured Bryobacter sp. | reverse complement strand
CAAAAGTAACTGTCCCTTGGCTGCCGTCGATGATCTTGTTGGGTACATAAACACGGTCGCCAGCCTCTGTCGGCGGCGCATTGATTTCCCATCGCACGCCATAGCTGATGCTGAGATTGCGCTTGAGCCGAAACTCATCCTGGGCAAAGAAGTTGTACTGCTTGGTGCGCTGCCCCTGCGCCCAAAGGGTAACGGATTTCTCGCCCGTCTGAAAGGGCAAAAAGGTATCGCTACGCAAATCGCCAAGAAAGCTGTGCCTGATCTGGGCCGGGACGCCAACGAGGTCATTAACCGTATTTTGCAGCCGATTCAAGTCGTTGGAGGCGATACCGGCGGCTGCGGTACCGGTCTGAGCCGGGTAACTATAGCCGGGGGCAACTCGAATGGCACGAGACAGTGAGATGGTGGGCACCAGCGAAGTACCGCCCACATCGCCACGCTGGTCATTGTGCTGGTAGAAACGAATGTTGCCACCAAACTTCATGACATGCGAGCCAGCGATATAGGTGAGGTTGTTGATGTACTGGATCGTGTTGACTGCGCGGAAGGTGCGGGGATTGGCGGTGTAGTCGACCGTGGAATTGTTCAACGCAAAGCGCGGGACATTGGGGAAGTTCGGGTTCGCTTCACCCTGTGTAAACAGAAACTGGAAGCGTGAAAAGCCCATAGTGAATTCATTGACCAGCCGCGGACTAATCACGCTGCGGACCCCAACGGCGATGTTGATGGCAGGGCGGAAAACTTCACCGCGCGCCGGGAAGCCGGGGATCACAATGGGGCGGCCGTTAAGCGGGTCGCCGTTGAGAGTGTTCTGCTCAGCCCCGAGGTAACGGCCCCAGATGTTGTGCTTATCGCTAAGAGTGTGATCGATGCGGCCAAGGAACTGAGGGCCACGAATCTGGAAGGGGGAATTCCAGAAGTAATTTCCCGTGTTGAGGCCGTCGCCACCGGCATAGGAATTCGGTGCCGGGTAGCCGCCGAGCACGGCTTTCACTGCCGGGTCAAAACCGCCACCCGAGAACACATTGAAGCTGGCGATGCAATTGATGTCGGTGCTGGCACCGCAGTTGCGAACGCCGGGGGCGAGGGCACCTGTCTTTTGGTCCACCAACAGAGGGGAATTCTGGGTGATGCGCTGGCCATTCACGGTGAAGGGGGATCGGCCATCGAGAACGACATAGCGGAAGTTGCCAGCAAGAGCAGACGGAGTATAGAGCGTGACTGTGCCGAAACTCTTGTCGACAGGATCGGCGAAGTTCACCTTCTGTCCCTGCCAGGAACCGAAGAAAAAGGTCTTGTTCTTGCGGATAGGGCCGCCGAGTTCAAACCCATACTGATTCAGTTTGATGATCGGCTTGGGTTGACCCTGAGCGCGGGCAAAGAATTCGTTGGAATTCAGAGCTGTGTTACGGAAAAACTCAAATGCGGTGCCGTGGAATTCGTTTGTGCCGGATCGGGTGGCAACCGATACGTTTGCGCCGGAGTTGCGGCCTTCTTCAGCAGACGGATTAGAGGTAGTGACCTTGAATTCCTGGACGTTGTCGGGATTGAGCCGGAAGATATTGTTGACGGGATTGGGATTGGTACTTTCGTTCGCCTCGATACCGTCAATGGTGACGTTCACAGCGCCTGTGCGCGATCCATTTACGCTGATGGTGCCCCCCGAACGTTGCACCACGCCGGGTTCATAGATGAGCAGGTTCAGCGGATTGCGGCCATTGAGAGGGAGTGCTTCGATTGCCTTGCGCTCAACGACGTTACCGATGGTGGCGTTGTTGGTCTGGATCGTTTCGCCGTTGGCTTCGACCTGAATCGTTTCGCTGGCTGCGCCGACTTCAAGAGAGGCATTAACCGTAGCAGGAGTGTTGATCTGCAAAACGATCTTACTCAACTGGAATTTCTTGAAGCCTTTGCCTTCGACGGCCAGTGCGTAGTTACCTGCCGGGATGGACGGAAAGGCGTAGAGCCCGGCGGCGGTGGTGGTCTGGTTGTAACGAAGGCCGGTGTTTTCGTTGGTGGCAACGACACTGGCTCCGGGCACAGTGGCATCAGATGAATCTGTAACAGTGCCGCTCAACTGGGTGGTTGAGGTTTGGGCATAAAGCGAAAAACTGAGAGCTAGAAGCAGAACGGAACGAGCAACCATGTGGAAGAACTCTCCTGAAAGACTTGTGATTGTAATAGGATAGCGTTCCCGGGGTTTACAATAAAGCCATGAGTGCTGAATCAGCGAAGGTGGCCCTGGTTACGGGTGCCAGCAAAGGAATTGGCAAGTGTATTGCCATCGAGCTTGGCAAGGCTGGCTTTGACGTGGCCGTCAATTACAACAGCGACCTGGCGGGGGCCCAGGACACCGTCGCTCAAATTGAAGCATGTGGGCGCAAGGCTGTTGCGCTGCAAGCCAATGTCGGCAGCGTTGAGAGCGTCAGAAATCTCTTCAGGCAGTTTGACGAGCACTTCGACGACATTCATGTTGTGGTTGCCAATGCAGCCGTGCAGACGTGGAAGCCGCTGCTGGAGCTGGAAGTTGAAGACTGGGACAAGGTGATAAACACCAATTTGCGCGGTACTTTTCTTTGCACGCAGGAGGGGGCTCGACGGATGGTGGCGAAGTCTCACGGTGGCAGCATCATCACATTGGGTTCTGGTTGCAACAAACTGGCGTTCCCGCGTTTGG
>CAZZGS010000801.1:0-2678 GCA_964653845.1 uncultured Bryobacter sp. | reverse complement strand
GCTGGAGGTTAATTCGACGCTATTGAAGTAGCGCGACGTGTATTCCAGTTGATGGAAGTCTTTGGACCTGGTTGTTGGATAAAAGACGCCTTGCCATTGGGCATGTGCCCAACCGGAGGGTCCGCAATGTAAGGGTCCTGTTGACGGGAGATTCATGTTCGCCACCTCTTCGCTTGAATCCAGAATAAGGCGAAGAAGTAGCGAAGTCAACGATTATCATTGCCTTTTCTTCGCTTTTTTCGTAGAGACGAATTCGTAGCTGCCGCGGATAAGTTCTTCGACCTCTTCCCAGTGGATTGGCGGATTGAGGGATAGGGTGATCCAACCGTGGTTGCCGATGTAGGGAGTTTTGGTGAAGCGCGGATCTTCGAGGAAAAGGGGCTGGGATTCCTTTTCCACCTTGATGCTGATGTCGTTTTCGTCGAGGACAGCGAAGGGTTTATCGCGCCACTTAAAGAAGGGATGGCCGAATTGAATGACCTCTTTGGAGTCTGGAAACTGAAGACAAAAGTTACGAATTCGGGCTAGTGGATTGACCTGTTTGGACATATTGCCTTGATTTGCTAGAATACAAGGAGTTTATCCTTTAGAGGAGCTCCTTAAAATGGCTGCTAAACCCGCTTTCGCTACCGCCGCACAGGTGGAACACCCCAAGTTTGGACTTGGATCGGTGCTGGAATGCACTGAAGATTCTATCCGGATCAAGTTTGATGAGCATGGCGAAAAGAAGTTCGTACTTTCTATCGTCCAGCCAAGCTTGAAAAAGTCTGACCGTCAACCCCCTGCAGAGAAGAAACGCGCTGCGCGCAAGAAGGCCGCTACCGCCTAGGTTTCATCTACACAATTCAAAGTTTCGATATGATTGGGCCGCTCGAAAAGCGGCCCTTTCTGTTACACTCAAATTTCCCCAATGAAGCTCGGAGTCGTAGTGTTTCCCGGCTCGAATTGCGATCATGACGCGTATTATGCCGTCACGTGCAATCTCGGGCAGCAAGCAGATTTTGTCTGGCATGACAGTGAGAACCTGAACGGCTTTGACGCCATCATTCTCCCTGGTGGTTTCTCATATGGAGACCACTTGCGCTGCGGTGCCATCGCGCGGTTTTCGCCCGTGATGCGCGCAGTCAAGAAGTTTGCCGATGCGGGAGGACTGGTCGCCGGCTTTTGCAATGGCTTCCAGATTCTGACCGAAGCGCATATTCTTCCTGGTGCACTCATTCGCAATAAAGGCCTTCGCTATATCTGCAAGACCGTTGCGCTTGAGACTGTCAGCATCAATTCCCCCTTTACCAATGCACTAAAGCCTGGTGCGGTGTTGCAGATCCCGATCGCTCATGGCGAAGGCTGCTACACGGCTGATGAGGCTACGCTCGATCAACTGGCGGCAGAGGACCGTATTGTTTTCCGCTACAAAGAAAATCCGAACGGTTCGATGCGTGACATTGCCGGTATTCTTTCTGCCGGGCGCAATGTGATGGGCATGATGCCACACCCGGAGCGCGTTTCCGATCCTCTGATGCCTGGCACCGATGGCCTTGGCGTTTTTCAATCCATGTTGAATTCTCTGGCTGCAATCTCCCGATGAGCGAAAATAATCCGACCCAACTCGAAGCCTTGCTGAAGACACACAAGCTGACGCGAGGCGAATACGAGAAGATTCAGCAGTTGCTGGGCCGCGACCCCAATCTGACCGAACTTGGTATTTTCTCGGTGATGTGGAGCGAGCATTGTTCCTATAAGAGCTCGAAGGTGCATCTGAAGAAGTTGCCGACCCACAGCGAGCGGGTGTTGCAAGGGCCTGGCGAGAATGCCGGGATCATCGACATCGGTGATGGCTATGCGATTGCTTTCAAGATCGAGTCACATAATCACCCTAGTTTCATTGAGCCGTTTCAGGGTGCAGCGACTGGCGTTGGCGGGATCTTGCGCGACATCTTTACGATGGGTGCGCGGCCGATTGCGGTGATGGATGCGATTCGGTTTGGTCCGCTCGATAGTGAGAAGAATGGTGCCCGGAACCGGCGTATTCTCGATGGCGTTGTGCAGGGCATCTCGCATTACGGGAATTGCTTTGGAGTGCCGACGGTTGGTGGCGAGACGGTGTTTGAGAGCTGCTATGACGGCAACCCGCTGGTGAATGTGTTTGCCATGGGTGTGTTCAAGCATGACGAGATTTTCTACGGGCAGGCGACTGGTGTTGGTAACCCGGTGATCTATGTCGGTGCTCGTACGGGACGGGACGGGATTCACGGGGCGTCGATGGCTTCGGATGTATTCACCGAGGCATCGCAGCAACAACGGCCGACGGTGCAGGTAGGCGATCCGTTTATGGAAAAGCTGCTGCTTGAGGCTTGCATTGAGGCGATGAAGACGGGCGCGATTGTTGGCATTCAGGATATGGGTGCGGCTGGTTTGACTTGCTCGACCAGCGAGATGGGATCGCGGGCCGGCACTGGTATTGATTTTGATTTGAAGCATGTACCGCAACGTGAGACGGGCATGACGCCGTACGAGATCATGCTGTCGGAATCGCAGGAACGCATGTTGCTGGTGGCCGAGAAGGGCCGCGAGCAAGAGATCTTTGATGTGTTCAACAAGTGGGGGCTGGAGAGCGCTGTTATCGGTACAGTGACTGACGACGGGATGCTGCGGGTTCGTGATCATGGGGTGGTTGTGGC
>CAZZGS010000800.1:0-2694 GCA_964653845.1 uncultured Bryobacter sp. | reverse complement strand
CTTGCGCCTGATAGTAAAACGCGATGCGATTGGAGAAGTCTGAAAGGATCAAATTCGAATTGCTATCCACCTTGAGATCCAAGGGCAGAATGGCATCTCCCACCCCAAGATTGGAACGTGAGGTCACTGAAAGCGATTCAAAAGATGGGAAGCGCAATGCCCGGCGGTTGTTCCCATCGGTAACCCAGAGTTCTGCCGTTCTTGGATCGGAATGCACCCCCTGCGGCTGATTAAAGCCCGTAAGCGTTAAAGCAGGCGTCGGATCGTTGCCAGCCTGCGTAATGCGGTTATAAATATGCAAGCGCTGGTTCCCTCCATCAACAACGTACATTCGATCATCAACGTCCACGGTCACGCCACGAGGTCCATTAAAACGCTTCGCATCGTTGCTCGCTACTGTTGAAATCAGGTCGGCCTGACCAAACACAGCCGAAGCGGCCTGACCATTGGTAAAGTCTCCACCAGCAGGGCGTAAGAACAGCAACACGCGATTATGAGCATTGTCTGAAACAACCAGATGCCCGCCCGTAGCAAAAGCAAGACCCATCGGAGCACTCATATTTCGCGGGCTTGCGTCGGTGATCCTGCCCGTGAAACTCGACTGCCCAAGAACCAGATTTGGAACCAGATTCGCCCGATTATCAAAAGGCCGCGGATAGCGTAGCACCCGGCTGTTTAAGGTATCGGCGATATACAAATCACCGCGGGAATCTACCGCCACTGCGTGCGGAAGAAATAAGCCTGTCTGATTGGCAACGTTCTGATTACCCGTGGGCGAATTGATCGTAGTCCTGCTAAAACTAACCTGACCGATCACTAAATCAGCCGACTGTCCCAATATAACACTGCGTATATCGCGGTAACCCAGCACACGGTTATTCAAAGTATCGGCAATATACAGAGTGTTGCCATCCAGCGCAATTCCTCCCCCGCGGTACTGCCGGCTCTGGAATGTACCAACAAAGAAGAATTCCTTGCCTTCTACAAGATTCGGAGAATTCAGATCCAGTTCCAACTGCCCGAACACTTTGGTAGCGGGGCCCGTAAACGGCGCACCGCCAGAAATCATCAATAAGCGGTGGTTGTTCGCATCCACTACAAATAGGTTGTTACCAAACGCAACCCCATCTACCGGCAAATTAAACCCTGTGGCACTCGGCACGCGCAATCCTCGATTAGCATCCCCGGAGATAAAGTCAGGCTGCCCAATCACGTCTCTCGCTCTGGGCGAAATCGATGTCGCTGTCTCTGGAGTCCACGTATCCGGCAAGTCGTAGCGGAGAATTCGATTGTTGCGAGCATCCACCACATAAGGAGCATTGTTTATGACAAATATCGATTCCGGAGACCCAAGCGAAGTATCGTTAACCGGAGTCAGGGCCGGTTGCCCCTGCACCTGAATGGCAAGACCAAGAATACGATCTGCGGCCTGCCCGGTCGCGCTGGGATTACGGAATACCAAAACCCGTCCACGCCCGTCTGAGACATAAAGCCGCCCATCGGCACCTATGGCCAGACCAGAAGGCAACGCAAAAGTAGTCTTGTCGCGCGCATCGTTATTGGGAGTGCTTGAAATAGAATTTAACTGCCCAAGAAAAACATCGGCGTCCGGCCCAAAATTTCCTGGCGTCAAGACACGTGCTGGATATCGCACCACACGATTGTTCCCCGAGTCCGCCACCCAAAGATTCCCTGAACCATCAAAAACGATTCTAATGCGCAGGATGTTGTTAAAGTCGCTGAAGAAAAAACTGCTGGCGCTCGGCGCAGATCGTCCCCGGTTCGGCAGCCGGCCATTATTTCCGCCTGAAGCACTCCCGATCGCTTCTTGCCCAAGGATCAAATCAAATTCAAGCAACTGATCGGAAGGCTGATCAAATGGCTTTGGATAACGCAGGATTCGATTGTTGTTCGTGTCCACCACGTAAAGATTCCCCTGCCCGTCCACTGCCAGTCCCGTCGGTTGATTCAACCCCGTTGTGAAACCGGTCCCAGGCCCGTTCGGCAAACTCAAAAACTTGTCCCGCTGCCCGATCACCAAGTCTGCCGGTGCCCCATTAGAGACATTCGCAGGATTCTTCCAGGCCAGAATGCGATTGTTGCCAGTGTCAGCCACGTAAAGAATTGGCGGCGAGACAGAGGTGTCCAACGCCAAACCTTGCGGCGTCGTCAACTCTCGTCCTTCGACAAAGTTTGGGGCAAGCGTTACCAGCTCTTTTTTCGGCTGCCCTAGAATTCTTGATGGAATCGGGTTCAACTGCACACTGGTCGGCTGCCCAAGCAAAACGCTGGGCAAGGCAATGGCGTACATAAATAATTTCAGTTTCATTAGATATCTTCCTCTGTAGGACAGACGCGGGGAGAGTCCGTTACTACCTTCTACATCATCTCAGAAAATCAAAGACTCGACAGATACCCACCTATCGGCCCGGCGGCGGGTAGAATATAGACAATGATGTGGATTTTGCTCTTCGCCGCAATGAACGCCGGTCTCCTCGAGGACGCCCGAGACCGCCAGGACTCAGCTACCCTGTCCGCGCAAATCGCCAAGCTCTCGGTCGCCGCAGCCAAACCAGGTAGCGATGCTAAATCCAACTACGACCTCGCCATCGCCCGTAGCTTTGAAGCCGAAATCGCTATGGAGAAAGGCGACAAAAAAGCCAGCGCAGCGGCAGCTGAGGCTGGTATCGAACC
>CAZZGS010000799.1:0-2704 GCA_964653845.1 uncultured Bryobacter sp. | reverse complement strand
CCTCATGGCCCTCCTGCCGGAAGCCCGCGCCATCATGGATAACAGAACAAACCCAGTCCAGCAACAAAACCCTATTTCGAAAGAAGACCTGCAAAGTTTTATCCAATCGGTCCTCCCTTCCAACAGATGATTTAAATCAACAACTTGGCGCAGTCACGCGAGGCGAGAGTGTCACGGCTTTGACACAGGCTAAAATAAAGCGCTAAACTAGTGAAGTTGACTTTTTTTATGAGGGAGACCC
The DNA here is from genome assembly GCA_964653845.1 of uncultured Bryobacter sp. Classification (GTDB taxonomy): domain Bacteria; phylum Acidobacteriota; class Terriglobia; order Bryobacterales; family Bryobacteraceae; genus Bryobacter. The sequence goes on along the minus strand of CAZZGS010000799.1, from coordinate 2,463 downwards.
GACACGTATGAAAACTTACGTACCCTCCGGAAAAGACGTCAGTCGCAATTGGCACATCATCGATGCGGAAGGCGCCACTCTTGGCCGCCTGGCTACCAAAGCCGCTCGCATTCTGATGGGCAAACACAAAACGACCTATACGCCTTATCTGGATCAAGGCGATCACGTGATCGTCATTAATGCTGCAAAAGTGCGCCTCACCGGTAACAAAACCGAGCAGAAGGTTTACTACTACCACACTGGTTATCCAGGTGGCCTGAAGGCAACCGGCGCAAAGAAGATGCAAGACACCAAACCCACTCGCATGATCGAGCTGGCTGTTAAGGGCATGCTGCCCAAAAACACCCTCGGCAAGCATATGGGCAAGAAACTGAAAGTGTATGCGACAGACCGCCATCCGCACCAGGCTCAGAAGCCTGAAGCCTTGGCTCTGGTCGCATCCTAAGGACTAAGAAAGGTATTCAGTGGCTGCTTTAACTCAATTTATTGGAACCGGACGCCGCAAGCGCTCAACGGCTCGCGTATTCTTGCGTCCAGGTAAGGGCGACATTACCGTCAACCACCGCGCCCTCGAGCAATACTTCCATACGGAAACCGCCCGTGCCACGGTGCGGCAACCCTTGCTTGCCACCGAGACGGCCGACAAGTTTGATGCACTCATCCTTGCCGACGGCGGTGGCTTTACGGGTCAAGCTGAGGCCTGCCGGCTAGGTGTGGCGCGCGCGTTGCTCGAATTCGACATCGAACTCCGTCCCAAGCTTAAAGAGCTTGGTATGCTCACTCGCGATCCTCGCGAACATGAGCGTAAAAAGTACGGCCAAAAAGGTGCTCGCAAGCGCTTCCAGTTCTCCAAGCGTTAATCCGCTTTGGTTTTCTGAACCCATTCAAGATTGCATCATTGCTGTTTAATTACAGAGCAAAGGACTTGTCATGCCCTCGATTTCCATGAAAGAACTGCTCGAAGCAGGCGTTCACTTCGGGCACCAGACGAAACGCTGGAATCCAAAGATGAAAGAGTATATCTTTGGCGAACGCAACGGAATTTATATCATCGACCTACAGAAGACGCTCAAGCTCTTCAAGGACGCCATGCGCTTTGTAGGCGAAATGGCTGCCCAGGGTAAGAACGTCATGTTCGTCGGTACCAAGCGACAGGCTCAGGAAGCCATTGCTGAAGAAGCGACCCGCTGCGGGATGTACTACATCAATAACCGCTGGCTCGGTGGCCTCCTCACCAATTTCCTTACCGTCAAGGGTTCGATCAAGCGCCTCCGCGAACTCGAAACCATGTCGACGGAAGGCACCTGGGGTAGCCGCTCGAAGAAGGAAATTTCCCGTCTCGAGCGCGAACGTAAGCACTTGTCGCAGAACCTCGCCGGTATCAAGGACATGCCCGGTCTCCCGGACCTGATCTTTGTTGTCGATTCCTCAAAGGAATCGATCGCCGTTAAGGAAGCCAAGCGCCTCGGTATCCCGGTTGTCGGTGTCGTCGACACCAACTGCGATCCTGACGAAGTTGATTACGTGATCCCTGGCAACGACGACGCCCTCCGCGCCATCAAGCTCTTCACCTCGAAGATCGCTGATGCCGTGATCGAAGGTCGCGCCCTCGCCACCGAACACGACTTCACCGCCGTCGTTCAGGACACTACTGAAGAAGAGTCCTCTTCCTCGATCGACATGAGCAGCTACGCACAATACGTCGACCCCAAGTATTCAGAAGAACTGATGAGCGAAACGCTAATCATCAGCGATCTGGATCTGCCCTCGATGTCTTTGCCCAAGAAGGCTCCTGAAGTCGAAGAAGCCCCTGCCGCAGAAGCCCCGGTCGCCAAGGCTGAGTAAGCCGAAACGACTAACAGTTCTGTAACTGAACCACGAAAGGGATAAGTGTAACTATATGGCAGAAGTAACTGCACAACTGGTAAAAACTCTGCGTGAGCGTACCGGTGCGGGCATGATGGAATGCCGCAACGCGCTGGTTGAAGCAAACGCAAATCTGGATGATGCTGAAGTAGTGCTCCGTAAGCGCGGCGCCGCTGCAGCGGCCAAGAAGTCAACTCGCTCTGCCAAACAGGGTTTGATTGTGATCGACATCGCCTCAAACGGCCTCTCGGCCGTTGTGGTTGAAATCAACTGCGAATCGGACTTTGTCGCTCGTACCGATGACTTCCAGGCATTTGCCGCCGATCTCGCTGCACATGTGGCAAGCTCCCCGGCAGCCACCGTCGAAGCAGTCATGGCCGAAGCCTTCTCGAAGGACACCAGCCAGACCGTCAACGATCTCGTCAAGAGCAAGATCGCCAAGCTCGGCGAGAACATTGTTCTCCCCCGCTTCGAGCGCATCTCGGTCGCATCCGGCGCAATCTCAAGCTACATCCACCCGGGCAGCCAGCTCGCTGTCGCCGTCGCGCTTACCAGCGCCGCCGGCTCAAGCGAAGAACTCATTGCTCTCGGTAAGGA
>CAZZGS010000798.1:0-2712 GCA_964653845.1 uncultured Bryobacter sp. | reverse complement strand
GAAGTAACAAGGTTGCGATCCACAACTACTTCGGCGTCCACCCATTCGGCCCCGGCATTGATTACGTCATCTTTGATCGCGTAGAAACTGGTGACTTTACGGCCCTTGAGCATGCGTGAGGAACAGAGCACCCAGGGGCCATGACAGATGGCAGACACCATCTTGCCGGCCTTGTCGATCTCGTGCACGAAGTTGGTTGCGGCAGGATGGCGGCGGATGTGATCGGGCGCGAATCCGCCCGGGGCTACTACGCCATCGTAGTCTTCCGGCTTCAGGTCGCTGTAGCTCTTTTCAGCGATGGCCGGATAACCAATCTTGCTGGGGTAATTCTTGCCAGCCTCGGCACCTACCAGGTAGACCTCGGCACCGGCTTCCTTCAAGCGGTAGTAGGGATACCAGACTTCCATCTCCTGATAGAGCTGATCCACAAGTACGGCAATACGTTTTCCTTTAAGTGACATGTACCTTAGCGTACGCCAAGATTGCCGTAAATGTTTCCGGATTCGAGCTTGGAGAAGTGCTCGTAGACCATGCGGGTGATCTCTTCGACTGGCGAGTGGGGTTCCTTGAGATAGGTGCCCATGACGGCCAGAATGAAGGGCCTACCCTTCATGTAGACGATCCCCGTCTCGGTGCGCACGCCGGTAAGTTCACCCACCTTGGATGCCACCTCAATACCAGCCGGCACGCCCTTGCGCATATCTGCCTTGACCAGCTTCATGATCGTGATCATTTCCGCACTTGCTTTGGCGCTGACAGCCTTGCCGTCGTAGATTAGCTTGGCGATCTCGACCATCTCCTCAGGAGTTGAAATGTTCTCTTCATTGCGCGAGGCCGCAGCCTGGTCGATCATGACGCGCTGCAGCCGGGTGGACAGGAAACCGAGCTTTGAGGTGGTCTGATTGATGTTGGCCATCCCGGCACGGCGGATACACCAGTTGGTAGCCGTATTGTCGCTTGAGGCGATCATCTCGCGGACGATCTCTTCAATCGTCACCGTCAGCGGTCCGTTCTTCAAGCGATTCTGAAGAACACCACTGCCGCCAACCAACTCGGACGGCTGCATCGTTACGACATCTTCAAAGCGGAGCTTCCCCTCCTCACGCAGGCGAAACATCTCGATCAGGATCGGAATCTTGATGGCACTGGCTTGCGGGAAGACGATCTTACCGTGGTGGCTTGAGCGTTGGCCAGTCTTCAGGTCAATCATGGCGACGCCCAGTACACCCTCCATTTTTGAGTCGTAGGCGTCGATTCTGGCGCGAAGCTTTTCGCCCAGCAAGTCAGCGACAGTCTGGCCGGGGAGCATTGCGGCCATTAGAACAATTAACAAGAGAAGATGCATGCGTAGATCTTAGCACCAAGCACTAAGGTTTTCTGCTCAAAGGGAATATCAGTTTTAGACGTTAACAGGAATTTTGAAATTATAATTTGTTTGTTATCAATGGTTTGAATTATTTTTTTAGCAGTCTCTGCTTGAGTGTGCTAATTCTATGGGTGTGAAGGCACTGTTTGGTGCCTTCATAATCAAAATTTAAACAATCGATGGAGGTTGTCCACGATGAACATCCGCCCGCTTTATGACCGCATTGTGGTTAAGCGCCTGGAAAATGAAGTAGACATGGTGAATGGCCTTTACATTCCCGATTCTGCTAAAGAAAAGCCCCAAGAAGGGGAAGTGGTAGCTGTTGGTAAGGGCAAGCGCCTTGAAGACGGCAAGGTTGTCGCACTTGATGTGAAGCCTGGAGATCGCATTCTCTTCGGCAAGTATTCGGGTTCCGATATCAAGCTGAACAATGAAGAATACATGATCATGCGCGAAGACGAAGTCCTCGGCATCCTCGAAAAGTAAGGCAACAGGAGAACAAGAACCATGCCCGCAAAGCAAATTGTATACGCTGAAAATAGCCGCCAGGCCATCCTGCGCGGTGTCAACCAGTTGGCTGACGCAGTAAAAGTCACCCTGGGCCCCAAGGGCCGTAACGTCGTACTCGAAAAGAAGTTCGGCGGCCCGACGATCACCAAGGACGGCGTCACCGTCGCCAAGGAAGTCGAACTCCGTGATCCCCTCGAAAACATGGGCGCACAGATGGTACGCGAAGTGGCATCCAAGACCAGCGATGTCGCCGGCGACGGTACCACCACCGCCACCATTCTTGCCCAGAGCATCTTCCGTGAAGGTGTGAAGCATGTAGCCGCCGGTGCAAACCCGATGGCTCTCAAGCGCGGCATCGACAAGGCTGTCGAAGTAGTCGTGAAGGAAATCGAAAAGCAGGCCGTCAAGGTCACCTCGGACGACAAGATCGCCCAGGTTGGCACGATTTCCGCCAACGGCGACACCGAAATCGGCAACACGATTGCCGAAGCCATGAAGAAGGTCGGCAAGGACGGTGTCATCACCGTTGAAGAGTCCAAGACCATGCACACCGAATTGCAGACCGTCGAAGGTATGCAGTTTGACCGTGGCTACTTGAGCCCCTACTTCATCTCCGATCCAGACCGCATGGAATGCGTGATGGAAAACCCCTATATTCTCATCCACGAGAAGAAGATCAGCAACATGAAGGACCTCCTTCCCTTGCTCGAGCAGATTGCCCGTTCGGGTAGCCCGCTCGTGATCATCGCGGAAGAAGTAGAAGGCGAAGCGCTCGCAACCCTCGTTGTGAACAAGCTGCGTGGCACCTTGAACGTTGCAGCCGTGAAGGCTCCTGG
>CAZZGS010000797.1:0-2714 GCA_964653845.1 uncultured Bryobacter sp. | reverse complement strand
CGTCCGCCGGTAAGGCCAGAGCCTCCACCGGCAATCGTGACGGCAATCCCGCCAGCCTGCGCTTCAGCCAGAATTGTTACCAACTCAGCTTCCGTCTGCGGGATCAGAATCTTCTCTGCGTGTCCCTGATAATTGGACGCATCCTCAAGATAGTTCCACATCGAAACCTAAACCTCCATGATCACCGGCACGATCAACGGCCTGCGCTGCGTCTCCTTGTTCAGGAACCGCTTTAGATCGGTGCGAATCTTTTCCTGCATCACGCCCCAGTCGGAGCGCTCTTCTTTGTTCGATCCTTCAATCGTCTTCATCACCAACTGCTTGGCAAAGGGCAACAGTTCACTGGATTCCTCAAGCGAAACGAAGCCACGGCTGATAATCTCCGGCGGGCCCTGCAACTGTCCCGTCGCCTTATCGAAAGCCAGCACTGGAATCACAAACCCATCCTCAGCCAAATTGCGGCGATCCCGAATGATCATGTCTTCCACCACATCACCGAGCGAACCCGAATCGATATAGACGCGACCTGTGGCGATCTTCTCGCCCTTGCGCGCACCCTTCTCATCGATCATCAGGCTCTCGCCATTCTCGATGATAAAGGTCGACTCAAGCCCCTTGCCCTCAAGGTGCTTGGCCAACTGCGCATGGCGCTTCAATTGCAAATACTCACCATGCACTGGCATGAAATACTTCGGCCGAACCAGATTGAGGATCAAAGTGAGTTCCTCGCGGAACCCATGCCCCGACACATGAATCGGCGGCGACCCTGCTCCATAAATCAATTCCGCCCCGCGCCGTGCAAAGTGATTGAGCATCCGTCCAATCGGCTTCTCATTACCAGGGATAATCCGGCTGGAAAGCACAACGGTATCGCCCGGCTTCACCGACAAATTCTTGTGATTATCGACAGCCACCCGCGACAAGCTCGACATCGGCTCGCCCTGCGTCCCGGAGACGATACAGCAAACCCGGTGCGGCTGCGTCTCCATGATGTCCTGAGGCCGAAGCAAGATGTTATCCGGAATCCGCAACAACCCAAGGTCATGCGAGATCTCGGTCGTAGCCAGCAAGCTGCGCCCAATCAAAGCCACCTTGCGGTCGTACTTGGCAGCCACATCGAGAATCTGCTGGATGCGATGAATTGAACTCGAAAAACAGGAGAAGACCAGCCGTCGCGTAGCGCTGGCGAAAATCTGCTCCAGCCGCGGCCTCACCGCACGCTCGGATTCGCTATAACCCGGACGCTCCACATTGGTCGAGTCGCTCATCAGTAGCAGCACGCCACGCTTGCCATATTCGGCAAACGCGTGCAGATCGAAGTGCTCATCGTCAATCGGTGTCTGATCGATCTTGAAGTCAGCCGTATGCAACACGACACCAATCGGCGTTGTAATGGCAAGCGCCACACAAGACACCGTCGAGTGTGTCACACGAATGAAGTGAACCTTGAACGGCCCGATCTCAATCTTGTCGCCGGCTTGAACCTCGTTCAGCACCGCATCTTTGAGCAGGCGATGTTCTTCCAGGCGCCGCTCGGCCATGGCCAGCGTAAAGGGCGTACCGTACACAGGGATGTTCAACTGCGACAGCAGATAAGGCACACCCCCGATATGGTCTTCATGCCCGTGCGTCAGGATCAGCGCCCGAACTTTCTCGCGATTGTCTTTCAGATAACTGAAGTCGGGAGTCACGATATCGACACCCAGCAGCTCCGAGTCGGGGAACATCATTCCGGCGTCAATGACAATAATGTCGTCGTTGTAGCGGAGGGCCATTGAGTTCATTCCGAACTCGCCGATGCCTCCAAGGGGGATTACTTGTAATTTGCCTGTTGGCATTCTGTTATTTGCTTCTACCTAAGGATAAACTGTCGGATGCATGAAAATTCTTCTGTTTCTAGCATTTGCCGGATTCGTCAGCGCGCAAACTAAAGGCTACCAGCCTTTGTTCAACGGAAAAGACCTCACCGGCTGGGAAACCCGTGGCGACGGCAAGTGGATCGTCATCGATGGAGGCGTTCTCGTCGGCCAGCGCGACTTCGATTCCAAGTCCCTAGCCCCCGGAAAACGCTTCACCACAGAGAAGGAATATGGCCAGTGGCTCAACCACCAGGCTTGGCTCTACACCAAAGACAGCTTCGAACAATACGACCTCCACGTCGAGTTCTGGACCAAAGAACACGGCAACAGTGGCATCTCCCTCCACGACCCCACCCGCGCCGCTGCCGCCATCGCCTGGCCGCCTGACTTCACCAAAACCCCGGCAAAAGCCGCCTACGAAATCCAGATCAACAACAACTACCCCGATCCTCACCCCACCGGCAGCATTTACGGCTTCGTCGACGCCCCCAAAGATGCCCTCAAAGAAAACCAGTGGAACGTATTCGACATTGAAGTCCGCAAAGGCTCAATCGTAGTAAAGCTCAACGGTCGTGAAGTCTCCCGCACCGTCCCTGATCCCAAACGCGCCACCAGCGGCCCGATCGGCCTCCAGCTTCACGACCAGTTCAGCGTCATCCAGTTCAAAAACATTCGCATCAAAAAAATCTCTTGACCCTCCGCTTACAAGCTGATCGACGGAGGCGTAAACGAGTTTGAGCTGCAGGACATGCGCCAATTACGCCGTGCCGAACAAAAGGAAGAGAGCAGGTGCCTGGCTACCCATCCGGCCCTTGCCGCGAAATCTATCTCCATATCGGCAATCCCGTTCGTCAG
>CAZZGS010000796.1:0-2720 GCA_964653845.1 uncultured Bryobacter sp. | reverse complement strand
TCCAGTAGAGGAGCCACCACTGGAGAGCCAGGATTACCGGGCCTATGGCAAGTGTGGGCCCGAGGTGGATCCGGATCGAATCGGCGATAGGCGTCTCGAGGACATGCGCGATCCAGTAGGCGGCCATCGAGTTCATGCCAATTACCAGGAGCGGGAAGGACCAGCGCGTCCAGCCCCGGATCTCGATAATGTAGCGGAAGCTGGCGAGGAAGGCGAAGCAGAGACCGCCACTGAAGAGGGTCCAGGCGGGGGTCCAGATTCGCTTGACGATTGGGTTGATGCCGAGGAAGTGGATTGCGAGCGCTGCGGCGATGAGGGCGGCAGCGAGTTCGTAGTAGCGGCGTAGCGGGGTTTGTGCGCGCAGGAGTTGCCCGGCGATCAGGCCGAGGATCATTGTGCCCAAGGTGGGGATGAAACTGAGGGTGCCGTAGCCGCCACGGTTGGCGATGAAGGGCTCTGGGCGAGGGAAAAGGTTGAGGAACCAGGCATCGAAGGCGACGCCGAGGTTACTCGCCTTCCACCAGTGCGCGGCGAAGGGTTGGCCATCGAGCGGATAGAGCGCCCAGGCGGTGAAGTAGGCGACGAGGATGGCGGCGAAGATGAGCCATTGCGTTCGGGGCTTGGCACGACCGCAGAGGAAGAGGAAGGGGTAACCGAGGCCGATCTGAGTCAGGGTGTCTTCGAAGGTGAAGTTGGTTTGTTTGGAATTGGTGGAACGCAGGAAGATGCCCATCGCAACCAGGATGAAAGAGCGCCAGAGGGCATGAATGAAGAGTTGCGAGAAGGCAGCGCCTTTGGCGAGGCGACTGGCGAGCGAATAGGGGAGCGCGACGCCGACCAGGAAGGAGAAGGAAGGCTGGATCATGTCGTGCAGCGAACAGCCTTCCCAAGCGACGTGGGATTGGTGGAAGGCGAGGAAGTCGAGTAGTGGATTGCCCGGGAAATGACGGGCAAGGCTGGAGAGCCGCAGGACTTCAGCCATCATGAGCAACATGACGAAGCCGCGGTAAACGTCGATAGATAAATTACGAGACACGCGAGAGCCAGTATATTCGGTATTGATGGATTGTCGTATAGGGTGTGCCGCCTGTTGTATCGTTCCTTCGATTTCTACGCCGATTCCGGGGATGCCGGAGGGCAAGCCGGCCTATGTGCGGTGTGTGCAACTGGATGAGGCAAACCGGTGTCTGCTTTTTGGTCTGCCGGAGCGGCCAGCGGTGTGTGTGAGTTATGCGGCGTCGATTGAGCTTTGTGGGGAGACGAATGATTACGCTTTTGTGCAACTTGAGAAACTTGAGCGGGTGACTCGTCCCTAAAAAAATGATCTGATTTCCTCGTCGGAATCGCGTAGTGTAGTGCGATGAAGCGAATCATTCTTTTGGGCACCCTTGTCAGCGTCGTTGGGTTTGCGACCTGGTTTGTGATGCGTGGGCCAAAGGCTGTGCCGGCTTCTTCGATCACGGTTGAGCGGAGTGAGGCGCGAGTGGCTCGCGGCAAATATATCTATGCGGATCTGGCTCATTGTGAGGGTTGTCACTCGGAGAGAGATTTCAAGAAATTTGGAGGACCCTTACTCGCCGGCATGGATGGGTCTGGCAGCGTTTTCCCAAAAGAGTTGGGATTGCCTGGGAGAATTGCTCCGCCGAACATCAGTCAGGACCCGGAACATGGATTAGGCCGTTGGACAGACGGAGAGATCATCCGGGCAGTGCGTGAAGGAGTGTCACGCGATGGCAGGGCACTGTTTCCGATGATGCCTTACCAGAACTACGCCAATATGAGCGACGATGACGTTGAGTCGCTGGTGGCCTATCTGCGAACCATGCCTGCCGTGAAGCATGAGGTGCCGCCGACGAAAGTGGATTTTCCGGTAAATATCTTCATGAAGAGCGCACCGCAACCTGTGGCAGGAAAAGTAGCTCATCCCGACCGGCAAGACCGACTGGCCTATGGCAAATATCTGGTGAGCATGGGAAGCTGCGAGAATTGCCACACGAGGAACGAAAAGGGTGCGCCAGTAGAGGGGATGAATTTCGCCGGGGGAGAAGTGTTTCGGATCCCTGGGCTTGAGGCGGTGAGTGCGAACATCAGCCCAGATATTGAGACCGGGATTGGGGCTTGGACTGAAGAGAAATTCCTCGACAAGTTTCGCGGCTACCGAAACTTCACAGATGAAAATCTTCCCGTAGCGGTACAGGCGAACTTCACCGTGATGCCGTGGCTTGGGCTGAGGATGCTGCCTGATGAGGATTTGAAGGCCATCTTTGCTTATTTGAAAACGGTGAAGCCTGTGCGCAACAAGGTGGAGAGCCACCCACCGGTTGCATCGACGCTCTAGGCTCAGGGCTTTTCGACAATAGCGGATTCTTTGCGGATGGGGTTCAGTGAACGGACCCCTCCGGCCAGGCGGCGCAAGAGGCTACGTCGAGGGACTTTGCCGACAGGCTGGGGCAGGGTGGGTTCAAGGATAGCTTTCGGCGTTGAGGACTCCAATACAGGTGGTGCCTCTTCTAACTTCTTTGTCACGGCGGGAGGGGCAACTACAGCCGCCGGAGTTGGTGGAGGAGCTTGAGCAGTGACTGGCGAAGATGGACCGGCGGCAGCTTTCGCGTCTCCCCAAACTACAGCTTTTGGAGCAAGGGCAACTGGAGCTGTCGCAGCCGGATTCTTTCGAGTCGCAACCGAGCGTCGCTCAATCAGCCCTCCATTTCCCTTAGGTT
>CAZZGS010000795.1:0-2725 GCA_964653845.1 uncultured Bryobacter sp. | reverse complement strand
GTGCAGTAGAGGGGAGCTTTGAGAGGACTGCTTCAACGCTGGGCACGAAAATCGTTGATGATGTTAGTCGATGACACCTGTTGCGAACAAGCGAAGGATGAGCGAAGAGGAGTACTTCGAACTGCTTGAGACGAGCGGGGAGCGGCTGGAATATTGGGACGGAGTTGTGGAAGGGATGTCGGGATCTTCCCCACTCCACAGCTTGATCGAATCTAATCTATTTGGGGGAGTGTTCAAGCGACTGGATGGGACTGAGTGTTTTGCGCTGAGCCCGAATCAGGCTATTTTTGTTGCAGCCAGATCTGCGTATCTCTTTGCGGACTTGAGTGTGGTCTGCGGCAAGGCAGATTGGGTAGATCGTCGCGGCATTGGCTGTTTGACAAACCCGAGCGTCGTCGTAGAGGTACTTTCGCCGAGTACTTCGATGAAGGATGAAATGGATAAATTCCATGCCTATACTTCGCTGAAGAGTGTGAGGGAGTATCTGTTGATCTCAGCCGATCAATATGGGGTTAAGTTGCATGAGCGGTCTAGTGGGGATGAGATTTGGAAGACATCGATTTTCCAGGATCTTGACGATGAGTTTGAGTTGAAGAGTTGCGGGGTGAAGTTGAAGGTGCGGGATGTTTATGGGCCCCGCGTTGTGTTTGAGGCTTAGCCAAATCTTCCCCTTTTGGGGCTGGATGAGAACATCTTTGACGCCTGGCGCAAAAATCAGTAATGATGGTGATTGATGGTTCCTGTGGCGACAAAGAGGCGGATGAGCGAAGAGGAGTACTTCGAACTGCTTGAGACGAGCGGGGAGCGACTGGAGTATTGGGATGGGGTTGTGGAAGGGATGGCGGGTGGGGCGGACGAGCACTATGAGATCGAATCTCAATTATTTGGCGAGTTCTTCGTAAGGCTGAAGGGGACCAATTGCAGTGCCATGACCACGAACCAGGCGATTTACATCGCTACGCGCAAGACGGTTGTATTTGCAGATATGAGCGTTGTTTGTGGACCAAAAGAAAACGTCCCACATCAAGGGATTAGTTGTCTCACGAATCCTTCTGTCGTCGTTGAAGTGCTGTCTCCCAGCACTTCGATGAAAGATGAATCGGACAAGTTTTATGCCTACACCTCAATCAAGAGCGTGCGCGAATATTTGCTTGTTTATGCTGACCGGTACAGCGTAAAGCTGCACGAACGGTCTAGTGAGGATGAGATTTGGAAGACTTCGATTTTCCAGGATCTTGAGGATGAGTTTGAGTTGAAGAGTTGCGGGGTGAAGTTGAAGGTGCGGGATGTTTATGGACCCCGGGTTGTGTTTGAGGCTTAGCGGCCTGTTGGGGCCGCCAAGGCTGTGGGTCGCCGCTTAACTATTCAAGGATGACTAGAAGGTCTTTGGGCTCGACCGTTTCGCCGGGCTTGACCAGGATGTCTTTTACCTTGCCGTCTGCTGGGGCGTTGACGGTGGTTTGCATCTTCATGGCTTCCATGACGAGGAGGCGCTCGCCTTTTTTCACGGCTTGGCCCTTTTGGGTGTGGACGCTGGTGATGGCTCCTGGGATTGGGGCGGCGATGTGGTTGGGGTTTGCTGGGTCGGCCTTGGGTCGCTGGGCTATTGTGGCTTTGAGAGCTTTGTCTTTGATCTGGACTTCTCTGGGTTGTCCGTTGAGTTCAAAGAAGACCGTGCGGCTGCCGTCGGGATGGGGTTCGCTTAGGGTCAGGAATTTGACGATTAGCGTCTTGCCTGGTTCGAGGTCGAAGCTGATCTCTTCTCCCTTGGTCATGCCGTAGAAGAATTGCGGCGAGGGGAGGACTTCTACGTTGTCGTAAGTGTCGCGGATCTTGGCGAACTTGGTGAAGACGTCGGGGTACATGAGGTAGCTCATCAGGTCTGTTCTGTTGAGCTTTGTGTTGGTGAGATCTGCTGGCGGGAGCTTGGCCTTCTTTGCCTTGCGGCCTTGCAGGATGATCTTTGAGATCTTTGGTGGCCAACCGCCTTCGGGGATGCCGAGGGAGCCTTCGAACATGTCGATGACCGAGTTGGGGAGGGTGAGCGTGTGGTCTGGCTTGAGGTTGGTGAACTCCTCAATGCTCATGCCACGGCTGATCAGGTAGAGGGCGAGGTCGCCGACTACTTTGCTGGAGGGAGTTACTTTGACGATGTCGCCGAAGGCGGCGTTGACGTCGGCGTACATTTTGGCGACTTCGGGCCAACGGGTGCCGAGGCCCATGGATTCTGCCTGTTCGCGGAGGTTGGTGTATTGGCCGCCTGGCATCTCGTGGATGTAGAGATCGGCGAGGCCGTGGCGGGGGCTGGAATCGAAGCCGCTGTAGTTGTGGCGGACGGCTTCCCAGTATTCGGAATACTCAAGCAGAGTCTGGCTGTCGAGGCCGGTGTCGCGTTTGGTGTTGGCCAGAGAGGCGACTACGCTGTTGAGATTGGGTTGGCTGGTGGAGCCGGACATGGATGCAACGGCTGCGTCGGCTACGTCGACTTTGGCGTCTGAGGCCTTGAGGATCGAGGCTCCGTTGATGCCGCTGGAGTCATGGGTGTGGAAGTGGATCGGAATGCCGATTTCTTCTTTGAGCGCTTTGACCAGGATCTCTGTGGCGTAGGGCTTGGCGAGGCCGGCCATGTCCTTAATGGCTAGAATGTGGGCTCCCATCTTCTCTAGCTCTTTGGCCATGCGGACGTAATAGTCGAGCGAGTATTTGGTGCGCTTGGGGTCGAGTA
>CAZZGS010000794.1:0-2734 GCA_964653845.1 uncultured Bryobacter sp. | reverse complement strand
CTCGAATGTCACCCCCAATCTCCCGCAGTTCTTCCCGCAGGCCAACCCGCGCAACCTCATCCCCCAAGCCAATTTCGGCGGCGTCCCCAATGCTGGCGTTCTCAACATCGAACAGCGCTTCCCCTTCTTCGGCACCAACAACATCTGGAACTGGTCAGACAACCTGTCCAAAGTCTGGAACCAGCACAACCTCAAGTTCGGCATCTACATTGAAAAAACCACCCGCAATGCCGCCCGTGGCTCCGCCTTCAACGGCACCTTCAATTTCAACCGCGACATCAATAACCCCTTCGACACCAACTTCGCTTACTCCAACGCCCTCCTCGGCAGCGTTCAGAGCTACACCGAAGCCAACAACAAGCCCGACGGCCACGCCCGCTATTTCAACATCGAGTGGTTCGCTCAAGATACCTGGAAGGTCACCCGCCGCTTCACCATCGACGCCGGCGTCCGCTTCTACATCATCCAGCCCACCTCAAGCGCCGGCGACCAACTCGCCGCCTTTGATCTCGCTGGCTATGATCGCACTAAGCAACCAGCGCTCATCCAGCCCTTCCGCAATGCTGCCGGTGCTCGCGTCGGTCGCGATCCCTTCAGTGGCTTAGAAGTCTCCCCAGCCTCTATCGGTCAGTTCGCCGACGGTGTCGCACCCTTTCAGGGCATGACCGTCTATAACGAGAAAATTCAAAACCGTCCCCCCATTCAGGTCGCCCCGCGTATCGGCTTCGCCTGGGATGTCTTCGGTAACTCGAGGACTGCCGTCCGCGGCGGCGTAGGCGTATTCTATGATCGCTTCAATGACGACCAGATCTTGATCCATCGCGAGCTTCCTCCCAATACGATCACGCGCACTGCCGTCAACACCACCATCGGCGACCTCCTCCGCAGCCCCTTCCGCATCAGCCCTCCCGGAGTTACCACTATCCAGCGTGACTTCCGCCCTCCAACGGTCTATAACTGGAGCTTCGGCATCCAGCAAAACGTCGGCTATGGTGCCGTCCTCGATGTCGCCTACGTCGGTAACGTCGGTCGCTTCCTCATGCAGCGCCGCAGCTTGAATGCCCTGCCCTACGGCACCCGCTTCCGGCCCTCCAGTATCGACTCTACAACCGGCAACCCCCTGCCCGATAACTTCCTCCGTCCTAACCCCGGCTATGCCGATATTCAGTACATCGAACTCGCCGGCACCTCCAACTATCACTCGCTACAAACGCAAATCAACAAACGCTTCAGCAAGGGTCTCCAGTTTGGCCTCGCCCACACCTGGTCCAAAGCCATGACCATCGTCGACGGCAACGGCGGCGCGGTCAACCCTTACCTCGACTACAGAATGCGTAACTACGGCAAAGCCGGCTTTGACCGTACACACAACTTGGTCGTCAATTACGTCTATGACATTCCCAAGCTCTCCAGCCTCGCTGGTGGCAACAAAGTCGTAAAGAGCGTCTTTGACAACTGGCAGCTTTCCGGCCTAACCTCAATAATTTCAGGCGCACCCCTCGGTATCGGCTACAACCTCGTCAGTGGCGCAGACCTTGTCGGCGCTTCCGGTGCCGGCCTCGACAGCCGCATCAACGTCCTCAAGAACCCGATCCTCCCCAAGAGCGAACGTACAGAGCTCCGCCACTTCGACACTTCCGCCTTCGCCCCGCCCACACGTGCGGAATTCGGCATCGGCAACGCCCCCAAAGACGTCATCCGCGGCCCCGGCCAGCAGGTCTGGGATCTCACGGTCATCAAGAACATCCCTGTTGGCAAGGGAGACTCGAAGCGCTTGCAGTTGCGCTTCGAGTTCTACAACCTCTTCAACCACACCAACTTCACCGGCGTCGATACCACGGCCCGTTTCGATGCCCTGAACCGTCAAGTCTCCGGCACCTTCGGGCAATACACCGGCAGCCTCGATGCCCGCCGCGTAGTCCTCGGTGCGAAGTTCTACTTCTAGCCAACAACCCTTAACCCGAAAAAGAGAATAGCCCCGCAACCCAGCGGGGCTATTCTTTTTCGCGTATGCTTATGAAAACCAAATGAACCCAAATCAAGCCCTCTGGGAAAAAGGCGACTTCACCGTTATCGCCGCTACAATGCGCCACTCGGGTGATGCCTTGGTCCAATCACTCGGCGTCACCCCGCCACTCCGAGCCCTCGATCTGGGCTGCGGCGACGGCACTACAGCCCTCCCGCTGGCCGAGCGTGGCGCCGAAGTCCTCGGCATCGACATTGCCAACAACCTCGTCGCTGCCGGCAATAAACGAGCTGCTGAAGCAGGCCTCACGAACCTGAAATTTCAGCAAGGGGATGCCTGCCAACTCGACGGCATCGAGAACCATTCCTTCGATCTCAGCCTCTCTGTCTTCGGTGCCATGTTCGCCCCCAAACCCTTCGAAGTAGCCAAAGAACTCGTCCGCGTCACCAAGCCCGGCGGCCGCATCGTAATGGGCAACTGGATCCCCAACGACCCAACCTCCTTCGTCTCAAAACTCCTGAAGATCTCTTCCGCCTACACCCCACCTCCGCCAGAAGGCTTCATCAGCCCGATGACCTGGGGTATCAACGCAAACGTGATCGAACGCTTCACCGCAGCGGGAATTCTCTCAGAAAATATCTCGATGGAGAAGGACACTTTCCACTTCAAGACTCCAATCGGAAACCCGCAGGAATTCGTCGAAATCTTCACCCGCTTCTACGGCCCAACCATGAACGCGGTCGAAGCAGCCGAAAAAAACGGCAAGAA
>CAZZGS010000793.1:0-2747 GCA_964653845.1 uncultured Bryobacter sp. | reverse complement strand
CCCCCCACGGCTCAACTGGCTTAAGCCCATAATCGGTACGCGCAGTTCCTTGCTCAACAACTTCATGCCGCGCGAGATCGAACTCACTTCCTGAGTGCGGTTATCATGCTTGCCTCGAGACTGCATCAGTTGCAGGTAATCGATAATCACCAGCCCCAATCCACGCTCTGCCTGCACACGCCGCAGTTTGGCATGGATGTCCATCATGTTTATGCCGGGAGAATCGTCGAGGTATAGAGGCGCATCCATCAAGTCCGTCGCGGCCACTGCCAACTGACGCCTCTCATCGTCGTTCAGAAAGCCGGTGCGGAAGCGATGCTGATCGACACGCGCCGCTGCGCAGATCATGCGTGTCAGCAAGCTCTCTTTCGACATTTCGAGCGAGAACACTGCCACCGGCTTGTTCACGCGCGGGCCGCAAACATGCGACGCGATATTGAGCGCAAAGGCCGTCTTGCCCATAGCGGGGCGCGCAGCAATGATGATCAGCTCACCTTCGCGGAATCCGCCTGTCATTTCATCAAACTTGCTGAAGCCTGTCGACACACCCTTGATGCGGCTCGATGGATCGAGAAACTGGTCAAGGCCAATCTCGTCGATGATTTCCGACGGGCGCGCCAGCGTGTTCTTGGCTTTCGAGGCACCGATATTGAGGAACGACTCTTCGGCCTCTGCCAGAATATGATCGGCCTCATCGACACCGAGAAAAGCCTTGTCCATCACGCTTTGGGCCGTGTAGATCACCTTTCGCAGGGTCGCCTTTTCCTTGACGATCTTCACATAACCAAACACGTTGAGCGACTGCGGGATGCCCTCGTCGAGACTCATCAAATAACTCAGGCCACCAGCGCTCTCCAGCTCGGAATGCCTCATCAGTTCATTGGCCAGCGCCACGCGGTCGATCCGCTCACCGCGTTCAGCCAGGGCAGACATCCTTTGAAAGACCCGGCGGTGCGACTCAAGGCTGAAGTCTTCAGCAGTCAGTTCACCACCAACGAGCGGAAAGCACTCGGGGTCGACAAGAACAGCGCCCAGCGTCAGTCGCTCAGCTTCGAGATTTGCGGGCAAGCCTTTTTGAAAGGCGATGTCTTGAACGTTCATTCCCACAGCCATTAGTATGACTCCCAGAGGGGTGTGGAGAGGCTGTGAATATCTCGTGATTATCTTGTGCACCGTTCGAGCGCCTATAATTCCATTGGGATTCCCACAAGAGCAGTGATATTATTCCTATGGGAATCCCAATGGAGCATATTCATGAAGAATAAATCGGAAGTTCACCAAGGCACATTAGCGCTTATGGTTCTGAAAACACTCGACATTCTGGGGCCGCAACACGGTTACGGGGTATCCCGTCGAATCGGCCAAGTTAGCGGCGGTCTGCTCGACGTCAATCAAGGAACTCTCTATCCAGTCCTCCTCCGTCTCGAACAAGAAGGTGCCATCGCCTCCGAATGGGGAGTTTCTGACAATAACCGTAGAGCCCGCTTCTACAGCCTTACACGTGTCGGGCGCAAACAACTTTTGGCTGAGACTCAGCAATGGGAGCAAACCACATCTATCATGAATCGCTTCTTTAGCCTCCGCGCAGAGGATCTCCCGTGAGAACGCTCAGAAAGTTTTTCGTGCGTTGTATTTCCTTCTTCCACAAGCGAAGCAATGCGGCTCGCCTCCGCGAAGAACTGGCGCATCACATGGAGTTAGCCACAGAAGACTTCATCAAATCCGGCCTCTCTCGTGAGGAAGCGCGCCGCCAGTCGATCCTCGAATTCGGTAGCCTTGAATCGGTGAAAGATAGCTGGCGCGATCAAGCCAGCTTGCCCTAACTCGAAAACTTTTGGCGCGACATTCGTCAGGGCTCACGCTCACTGCGCCTCGCTCCATCCTTTAGCAGCTTCACAATACTCGCCTATGCCATCGGAATCGGTGCAGCCACTCTCACCTTCACAGTCTTCGATAACGTGCTGCTAAAGCCATTTTCTTTCCACCAACCAGATCGGCTTCTCACCCTGTACGGCAAGAGCATCCAAAGCGAAGGACCGGCGATGCTCTCGTTTCCCGAATTCCGTGATATCCGCTCGCTAACTGAGATCTTCTCCCAGGTTGGTGCGATGTTACCGGCTAAATTCGACACAACTGGCGGCCTTTATCCTGAGCGCTTTTTAGGCCGTATCGTCACGGACGATTTCTTCCCAAGTTTTGGAATCCAACCGTTTCTGGGACGCGCTTTCACGAAAAATGACTCGAACACGGTCCTCCTCTCACAGGCAACCTGGGCAACTCGATTCGGGTCCGACCCTAATATTCTTGGGAGTAAACTCAACTTGCGATGGAATGATCAGGCGGCGAGAGCCTACACAGTAATCGGCGTCCTCCCGAATTCGATCCAAACTGCCTTTCCACGGCATACCGAGCTTTGGGCTCAACTGGATGAGGCACAGCCTGATTTTGCCAATCGGCGCGCGGGTGCCTTTGACGTCACTGTTCGCTTGCGTGACAACGTTTCGCTCGGCCAGGCAAGAGCTGCTCTCGATTCGTTGGCGAAATCGCTCGCGACCCAATACCCGGAAAGACCTCTGAGTTCGATTCTCGCCGTTCCCCTCCACGATGAACTCACCGAAGCGCCTTCAAAGCTCTTCCCAGTCATCGTCGCCGCCGTCGGGTTTCTCCTCGCATTGGCTTGTGCAAATATCGCCAATCTTGCTCTGGCAAGGGGCAATTTCCGTTTGCGTGAACTTAAAATACGCGCT
>CAZZGS010000792.1:2154-2753 GCA_964653845.1 uncultured Bryobacter sp. | reverse complement strand
TTTATGGGATCGGATACGGATGAAGACCAGATGAGGCCGCGGCATGTGGTGCGGCTGACGCAGGGTTTTGAGATGGCAGTTACTGAAACGACCGAGAAGCAATGGAATGCAGTGATGAGTGGTAAGCAGACGGGGAGTGAGTTTCCCAAATCGGAAGTGAGTTGGAATGAAGTGCAGTCGTTTATTGCGAAGCTGAACGCGAGGAACGATGGGTTCCGATACAGACTGCCGACGGAGGCGGAGTGGGAGTATGCGGCATTAGGGAAGACCACAGTAGATCGGCCACGGAATTCTATTGATGTGGCATGGTTTCACGACAACAGCGGAGACCGGAAACAGGAGGTTAGGAAACTGCTGCCGAACGGTTATGGGTTGCATGACATGTTGGGGAATGTGTCGGAGTGGACGTCGGACTGGTTTGAGAAGGATTACTACGCGAGTTCGCCTACGGTGAATCCGGCCGGTGGGAAGACCGGGGAGATCAGGATCTCCCGTGGGGGGAGTTATGAGACTTTGGGGATGCAACTGGCGACGAGTTGGCGGTTTGGGGACAAGCCGGAATTTAAGGCGCCGATCCTTGGGTTCCGGGTGGTTAGGGT
>CAZZGS010000792.1:0-2144 GCA_964653845.1 uncultured Bryobacter sp. | reverse complement strand
GTGTGCCGCTGGGTAAGGCGGTGAAGGTTGGGCCTTCAAAGCGGAAGGTTCTTGAGCCTCCACCAAATTGAGTGTTGACGCCGCCGGAGACCGGGACGCGGAGTTCTCTCGAAATCGCCTGAAGCAAGGCACGGCCATTCGGGCCACCGCCTGTTTCGCAGTGCATGAATTGCACACAGCCGTAGGGGCTAAAGACTCCACGGAGGCGGGCCAGAATGGGGCGGAAGATTTCAATATTGGCGAGTTCGATACCGGCGCGATGAATCCGTGTGGGGTCGAGGTCGGCGTGGCCTCTAGAGATGCCGGCAGAACCTTGGGAACCGTGGCCGTGGAAGCGGAGGAGGAAGATGTTACGGCTGCTGCGAAGGATGTCGTTGACTGCCTGTTCGACTCCGTTGGACATGCCTCCCAAGGTGATGGGGTTGCCACCGGCGCGGCGGATGTCAGCCTCTTCGAGTTCAGCAAGTGAAGGGTCAAAGACATCAATGCAATCGATAACAGGCAGGTCTGCGTTTGCGGAGATTCTGGGCCAGGTGTTTTGACCTACGACGCCATCTGCGCTCATATGCCTTGCGGTCTGGAATTGGGTGACGGCCGTTTTGGTGCGGGGGCCGAATGCACCGTCGCATTCGATGGTTGCCCCGGCGCGCTAGAGTAGTTTTTGCAGGACGCCTGCGGCGGGAAGGTTGTCGTGTTGTCTGAGAAGTGGATAGCTCATTGCGGTCTCCTTCAATAACAGCGTCAGAGTGCGCACAAAAGGTTCAAAAGTTATTTTGAAACTGGATTGCCGAGTTTGGGTTTGTAGCCAGTGCGCTTGCGTATTTGAGGGTTCCCGGGGGGTGGATTTAATGATTGAACTTCAATCTGACGGGCCTGGCCTGTAGGTAAAGCGGCTGGGGCACGGTAGATCAATGTATAGCGCTGTCGCAAGAGATCGAAGATCGAGGGAAGATTCAGGCTTTGCGTATCGACCCTAAATATGTCACCGGCGGTGGCTGTCGAGAACAGCTCCACGTGGGGCTGTGGATTGGCTGGGAGCTTGCCTTCAAAAATGAGGGAGTGGAGAATCACATCGGTGGACCAAAGCTGGTCGATGACCTGGGAATCGGGAACACCACGATCACCGTGATTGTCCGTGAAAAGTAGAATCGCACGACGCGCCGAGGAGCGGGCCTGTTTGTGGAAGTATTCGGTGGCTTCGAAGATGTTGGAGTTGAGTTCCGTCCCTGGGCGGTGCCCGCGTATCTGGCGGATTGCTTTGTGGACGGCATCGAAATCCTGAGTCAATGGATGTTCAATCTTGAGGGAGGTGCCAAAGGATAGAACTCCGACGCGGTCGCCGTCGCGAAGTTGGCGGAGAGCGGCGGCAGACTTCCGCTTGAGTTGACGAAGGACGGGAGTCATGCTGTTGCTAACGTCGACCAAGATGATGAGATCGAGAGGTTAAGCTTCTGTTTCGATCGCAATGATTTCTTGAGGGCTACCTTGATCGAGGAGTAAGAAGTCTTTCTTGGTAAGCCCGGATTTGGACTTGTTGTCGTGAGTTACCTGGACTGCTACGCGGATCAGATCGATGTCCGCACGGAAGACCGGGTCAGCTTGAAAAGCAAGGAAGAGGAGTGGGATCATTTGAGGCTCATTTGCTGACGGGCTTCGCTGCCGGGGATTCCGGCTTTGTAGCCGGTAAGGGCGCGGTACATAAGGCTGTAGCGCTGGCGCATGCGCTGGAGTGAGTCGTTGAGATCGAAGTTGTCGTCGTTGACCCTGAAGACGTCACCGCCGGTTGAGTCGGCGAAGGGTTCGAGGTTGGCTTTGTAGTTGGGCATGCGAGTGAAGCCGGAAGAAAAGATGAAGGTACTGAGGACGAGATCGGCTTCCCAGGGTCCGTCGCGGACCGTGGCGTCAGGGATGCCCTTAAAGCCCAGATTGCCGGACAGGACGATGATGCCCCGGAGGGTTTGCGGACGGGACTGGTCGCGGAAGTAGAGTTCGAAGTTGGTGTGAAAGACAACATCGTCCTGAGCCGATATTAAACCCAAAATACAAAGCAGGGCTTGCCACATGGCTTTATGTTACTTGTTTTGGCGGCGCATTTCGGATTGGCGCATGGGCATGGTGTCGATCAGATTCAGGATGATTTGAGG
>CAZZGS010000791.1:0-2754 GCA_964653845.1 uncultured Bryobacter sp. | reverse complement strand
GCCCGGGCGCCGACGAAGCGACCACCGAAGCGCGCGAGAACGAAGACCGGCAGCAGCAACCACCCGCGCCAGTCGTCGATCTGCCAGAGCCCTCCCACGATCACCAGGAAGAGCAGATAGATCGGGCGAAACATCCCCCGATGTTATCGCAAGAAATCTATGTAGCGACATTGCGCTCGGCTCAATTGGGCACTCAATCAGTCTGCCCGAAGCACTTGTTGCGGGTCGAGCGTTGCTGCGCGATAGGCTGGGATGGCGGCGGCGATTAGGGCCGATCCGAGAAGGATCGCTGCTGTGGTGATCCAGATGACTGGGTTGCCGGGCTAGAGAATCGCCAAAGTGCGATCGGTCGCCAATAGCGAGTGGAGGATTTCTTCGGGGCTGCTGACTTTGAGGACTGGCCTGCGGCCTGCCTCTCTGAGGATGCTCGCATTTACCAATTCGCGCATGGGCGCAGCCGGGCCGATGTGGTGGACGATCAGCGACATGCCGCGAGCGGTTTGAGTGTCCCAATAGTTGGTGTAGATAGTCGGCGGAGCGGCGTCACGCACGTGGGTGTATTTGGTGTCGGCAGCGACACCGGTGATCATGAGCCAGTCGCCTTGATTGATGCGCAAGCGCTGGGTGAGAGCCGCATGCGGAGTCTTGAAGTAGCGGCGGGAGATGACGAAGGTGAAGGCTTTGTCTTTGCGGAGGATGGCTTCGAGAGCGGGGAAGGTCCAGTTGCGGCGGGTGGATTCCGTCCAGTTGGTAGTGTTGCCGAGGGCGAGCCGAGCTTGGCGGGCGGCTTCGGCTGGGGGCAGGCCTTGGCGCTCGAAGTGGAGTTGCTTAAGCGCTATCGTCGTTGAGGTCTTGATCTAACTGGGTGCGGCGAATGAGTTTTCGTAGGCGTTCGAGCATAGATTAGACTCCTGAGGCGCGGAGGATGCGGCGCATACCGGTGGAGATGCGGTCCCAGTTGGCTCGCTCGGAGGCGAGGCGGGATTGGCCGTCTTTGGTGAGGCTGTAGAACTTCGCGCGGCGGTTGGCTTCCGACAAGCCCCAGTCGGCGGTGAGGAGGCCTTTGACTTCGAGCCGGTGGAGAGCAGGGTACAGCGCACCCTCTTCAACGCGGAAGAGTTCGCCCGATTGAGACCAGATGGCTTCCATGATGGTGTAGCCGTGAGCGGGGCCCGCATGGAGGGTTGAGAGGATGAGGAGTTCGAGGGTGCCGGGCAGGAGCTCGTTGCGGTTTGCTTCCGTAAGTATCTTAAGGGAAGAGTAGAGCCATGTGCTGAGAAGGTCAAGCTTGAGCTGCTATCGAGGGGGTTGTATCATGGGGGTCGAGTTTAGAAAGCGAGATCTATCATGTCATTACGCATTAACAGCGAAGCCCCGAATTTTGTGGCTCAGACAACGAAGGGTGAAATTGATTTCCATCAGTTTATTGGGGATGGCTGGGCGATCTTGTTCTCGCATCCGAAGGACTTTACGCCAGTCTGCACCACTGAGCTGGGCTATATGGCGAAGCTGGAGCCGGAATTCACGAAGCGCAATTGCAAGCTGATCGGGCTTAGCGTTGACCCGGTGACACGGCACGGGGAGTGGGCTGCCGACATCGAAGAGACCCAGGGCTATAAAGTGAATTACCCGATGATCGGGGACCCGGAACTGAAGGTGGCAAAGCTCTACAACATGCTGCCGGAAGACGCGGGCGAGACATGTGAAGGCAGGACGGCGGCTACCAACGCGACCGTTCGCACCGTCTTTGTTGTTGGGCCCGACAAGAAGATCAAACTGATGCTGGCTTACCCGATGACGACTGGCCGGAATTTTGACGAGATCTTGCGCGTTCTCGATTCGATGCAGTTGACCGCAACCTGTAAGGTGGCAACGCCGGTGAACTGGAAGAATGGCGATGATGTCATCATTGTTCCATCGGTATCGGATGAAGAGGCGAAGGCGACTTACCCCGCAGGTTTCAAGACTTGGAAACCGTATTTGCGAACCGTGGCGCAGCCGAAGTAGTTTTTGAAAGCAGGGCCGGATATGCCTGGAGTGACGATCGAAAGATATTACCTGGGCTGTCTGGCCCATGCTTCTTATATGGTGGGCTCGGGTGGGGTGGCTGTAGTTATCGACCCGCAGCGCGATGTGGATTTGTACATCGAGGCCGCAGCGAAGCTTGGCTGGAAGATTGAGCATGTCATCGAATCGCATCTACATGCCGACTTTGTTTCGGGCCACCGGGAGTTGGCCGAGCGGACGGGGGCGAAGATTTACATTGGGGCTCAGGCGGATGTTCTGTTTGAACATGTGGCGGTGAGGGATGGGGACGCGATCCGGTTTGGGGATTGCGAGATGAGCTTTCTTGAGACACCGGGGCACACGCTGGAGAGTGTCTGTGTGCTGATGAAGGACTTAAGTGAGCCTGCGAAGCGATGGGTTTTGTTTACGGGGGATACGTTGTTTGCCGGGGATGTGGGGCGGCCGGATTTGTCGCCCGATCACACGCCGCAGCAGCTTGCCGAGATTCTCTATGACAGCTTGCACTCGAAGGTGATGACGCTGCCGGATGAGACAGAGATTTATCCGGCTCATGGGGCCGGGTCTTTGTGTGGGCGGCAGTTGAGCTCTGAGAGTTCGTCGACGATTGGTCGTCAGAAGCAGACAAATTATGCGCTACTGGCCAAGAGCAAGGAAGAGTTTGTTTCGTTGTTGACAGACCAGATGCCTGCTCGGCCGGAGTATTTTGCGCGCGATGTGGATATGAAC
>CAZZGS010000790.1:0-2755 GCA_964653845.1 uncultured Bryobacter sp. | reverse complement strand
CCCATACCGGCGACAGCTTCCCCCTCTCGGCGCAACACGTCGATCCCGCGCGCCTCACCAGCCTGCCCCAAGGCGAATGGCGCATGTTGGGCAAGGCCACCCACACCACGCTTCCGGCCCAACCCGGCAGCCAGTACTTCGGCGTGTTCACCAAATCCCGCTTCCTTGAGATGGAGCCAGACAAGTTCATCGGCTACCTCAAAGAAGAAGGTCTCAGAAGGCAATTGGAGACCTTCAAAACCATGACCGGCAAAAGCCGCGAAATGTACGCGAAGTTCGCCAAGACCTACCTAGTCGCAGGCCAACCCACCGGCAACTTCGCCAAGCCCCTCGGCCTCAAGATCGAAATCATCCCGCTCGCCGATCCTTCTAACATCAAGCCCGGCGAAGAGCTCCCCGTGCAACTCCTCTTCGACGGCAAACCCATCGCTGACATCCAGATGGAAATCGCCACCAGCCGTGACCCGCGCACCAAATCCGTACTCACCATTGCCGGCCGCACCAACTCTGAAGGCAAGCTCAATATCCCGGTTCCGACCGCCGGTAAGATCCGCCTCCATGCCGTCGCAATGAACCAGGTCAAGGCCGAAACTCATGATTGGGAATCGTACTGGGCCAGCCTCACCTTTGAGGTCCCAAGCGCTACCCCCACTCAATCCACTAACCTAACGAACAGGTGATCGCTTTTTTCGCAACCCTGTTTTTGATTCCGGGCTCACATGAGTTCGCAACCCCTGGCCCGGTCAGCATCCCGCTGCCTGGGCCAGACTACATCCACCTCCGCTGGAAGTCTCTACGATCTTCCGGCTATTGGGAACCACCCACTCTCAAGCTCCCCTTCGCCGGCACATACTGGGTCAGCGCCGCCACCAAGTCCAAAGTCCGCACCATCCCGGCCGCCACCTTCAACCAGCTCCTCATCAACGACGGCCTCACCGTGGTGCAGCAATACCGCAAACAGTACAAGCAACTGAGCGAACCAGGCCGCATCGTTTTTGCAGACTACGCCAAGACCATGATCACCGTTGGCCCCCCAGAACCCATAGCTCCCGTCGAACTCAACTTGCCAATCGAGTTTATCCTCCGCGTCCCGCAACTAGTCCAACTCAACTTCCGCAGCCAGCCTATCGAAGGCGTCCAGATCAGCCTCAACGGCAAACCCATCGGTATTACCAACGGTGCGGGCCAACTCCCGCTACCGCTACTCAACTTCTCATCGAAACTCACAGCCACGGTAGTGCGAGCTTATCCAGACCCGAGCACTGCCCCCTGGGAATTCTTCAACGCCTCGCTAACGTTGCCGCCCCTAAGCCAGCGTCAAGCCGCCATCGACAACGGTCAACTGCCCCGTAACGAACTGGGTCGCCGTCATGAAGTAAACAATGGCATCGGCGATCTCATCGCCAGTGCCGAATCGCCCAGCCGGAGTCTTCGCCTTCAGCGCCTGCAAGGGAGCACTATCAGCCTCCTCAAACGGGATAGCCCCAGGAGCAACGCTATTCACACTGATCTTCGGAGCCCAGGCCCGAGCCATCGCCCGCGTCATATGAATCACCCCGGCCTTCGAGGCACAGTAGTGGACAAATTCGGGCCAAGCCTCGATGCCGCCAATCGACGAGATGTTCACAATCCTGCCCCCGCCCTCCTGCAACATCATCCGCCGCGCCGCCTGCTGAGCACAAAAGAAGTAAGCCTTCAAGTTGGTCGAATGGACGAAGTCCCAATCGGCTTCGGTCACCAGCAGCGGGTCGATCTTGGTAAACCGCGCAGCGTTATTCACCAGCCCATCCAGTTCCCCCACTTCAGCAAATAGCCGTTCAATCTCGCTCACCTTCGATAGGTCGGCGGAATAGATTGGAGCCCCGCCACAAAGCTCACTCACCTCCAGAGCCTCCGCCTTCGAATTCCCATAGTGAATGCGAACATCGGCCCCCTCGCGATGAAGCCGTGTCACAATCGCCTTCCCAATCCGCCGCGCCGCCCCAGTCACAAGAATACGTTTGCCGACAAGTGAATTAAATGCCATAGCTCATCAATAGCATGAGAAGAAACAGGATTGGGATGGATAAACGGCGTCAGAGGGCTACTTCGATCAGCTGATCATCCATCTGGAGCAAAGGTGGTTGAACCTCGATGGACAAGCAGCCTTCGATCGCTTCGCGAACATTAACTTCGATCTCCTCCAAGCTCTCACATTGGGTGGCGCAGCCAGGTATCGAAGAGACCTCGGCCCAGAAACTCCCCCCTCCGCCTTGTGGACAATTACACGGATTCTCATAATTTTACATTCAGCTTAAACCACACCACATCGCCCGGTAAGAGTTCGATCAGTTTCAACGTTTAGAGGAATCAGTACCAGCCACCCACACAACCCCACCCGAAAACACTACGATAGTGATATGACCCGCCGTTCGATCTTCAGCCTCGCCGCCGCACCTCTACTCGCCCAGCAACAAAAGCCAGCTGAGCACGCCGGTCACGGCTGCACTCCCCCGCCCAGCGCAGGTGCCCCATCTCTCCCCGCCAAACTCCTCGGCGGCATGGGTCAGATCAACTTCCCCATCACCATCGGCCAGCACATCGGCCTCCTCTACTTCCAGCAAGGCGTCGCCCAGCTCCATTCCTTCTGGGCCCGCGAAGCCGAACGCAGCTTCCTGATGGCCGCCTCGGTCGATCCAACGTCTCCCATGCCCTGGTGGGGAGTCGCCATGGCTGCTGCCGGATCTGCGCCGGTCCTGGCCAGAGCCACCGCCGC
>CAZZGS010000789.1:0-2757 GCA_964653845.1 uncultured Bryobacter sp. | reverse complement strand
GTTTGAGCATTATCTGGAGGCGAAGTCGCGGGGGCGGGGGGTGTTGTTTGCGTTGGGGCATTTGGGGAACTGGGAGTTGAGTGCGTTTGCTCATGCTTTGATGACTGAGCCGATGAATGTTGTTGTGAGGCCGCTAGACAACCCCTTGCTCGATGATTTGGTGAAGGGGTACCGGACGGGATCGGGGAACAAGATTCTGGACAAGCAGGATTTTCTGCGGGGGATTTTAAAGGCGCTGGGGAATAACGAGCCGGTGGGGATTTTGATTGACCAGAACACGTTGCCTGAGAATGGGAGCTTTGTCAATTTTTTCGGGATTGCGGCTTGTACAGGGACTACGTTTGCCAAATTGGCGCATAAGACGGGGGCGGCGGTGATTCCCGGTTATGCGTTGTGGGACGGAAAAAAGGGGAAGTACGTGTTGCGGTTTGACCCGGTGTTTGAGATGAGTGGGGATGTGGTGGGAGATACGGCGCGGTTGACGAAGCATTTTGAGGGGGTGATTCGGCGGGAACCGGGGCAGTGGTTGTGGTTGCACCGGAGGTGGAAGACGCGGCCGGAAGGGGAAGCCGGGCTCTACTAGTACCGAATAGGGCCTTAGACAGTACCCTGAATGGCACCATAGGGCTAATACCTTAGGGACAATCGTACTGTCCCATGGCTTATCAAGATGTCCGGCTCGTTATAAAGTACACAAGACGTTGGATCCATTACGGTTGGCTCTTTCACGTCGTTACCTGCACGCTGATAGCGGGTGTGCAAGGAATGTTGAAATAAATCGCGATCTTCTACAGAAGCTAAGGTGTTTTGCCGATACGGGTATAGATGTCGGAGCGCCTTGAAATAGATCGTCTGAAGCGCCAGTTTTTGGCGGCGCTGAATCATGAGGTGCGAACGCCGTTGAGCGGGATCCTCGGGATGACGAGTTTGCTGGAGCAGTCGAACCTGAACAGCGAGCAAAGAGAATATGTACAGCTAACGAAGGCTTGCGCGGAAGAATTGTATGCGGTGTTGTCGTCGACACTGGAGTTTACAGCGTTGGCCGCCGGGGATTCACAAGTAGACAACAGCGAGTTTCTGTTGCAGGAAGCGATTGAATCGCTGGCGGCACAGTGGTTGGTAAAGGGGCGGCAAAAGGGCATCGGGTTTTATCTGCGGATTTCCGACGATGTGCCTGAGGCGGCGCGGGGCGATGAGTTGCGGTTCCGGAAGTTGCTGCAACATCTGTTGTCGAATTCGGTGAAGTTTACCGAGAGGGGGCAGGTGGATCTGACGGTGAGGGTAGAGCCGCATGTCAGTGATGCGAATTTCTTCCTCTTGCGCGTTGAGATCAAGGATACGGGCATCGGGATGGATGGGGAACAGATTCAGAAGATCTTTGAATCGTTTGAGCAGCTTGAGAGTGGATTGGCTCGGCGCTATTCGGGGATGGGGCTGGGGCTGACGCTGGCGCAAGGGATTGCGAAAGTGATGGGTGGAGATTTGACGGTGGAGAGTAAGCCGGGTGAGGGGAGTTTGTTTGCTTTTACGATTCCGCTTGGGTACTCGAATCTGGAATCTACTTTCGTACGGCCGGCTGAGCGCAAGGTGATGGTGGTGGATGATAACGAGGCCGCGCGAAAGGTGGCAGAAGCTTATCTGAAGCGTGGCGGGTACAAGGTGACGCTGGCGACCAGTGGGGCAGAGGCGCTGTTGAAGGCCGAGGCGGAGCGATTTGATCTGGTGGTGATGGATTTGCAGATGCCCGAAATGGACGGGATCGAGACGACCACGCGACTGCGCGACATCAGTGGGTATGAACGGACGCCGGTGCTGGCGCTGACGGCGAATGCCGGGGATGAATACCGGATCTTGTGTCTGTCGCAGGGGATGCAAGGATACCTGCCAAAGCCGGTGGATAGCGAGTTGTTGTTGCGTACGGTGCGGCAGCTACTTTAGACCTTCTTTAGGCCTTCGTTGTGAGGATCATGCGGATCAGATAAGATTCGATTATGATGCGAGCCTTGACCTTATTGACCGGTCTGGCTTTGGGACTCTTTGGGCAGACTAAAATTCCGCCGATCTGGCCCCAAATCCAGGGAACCTTTCCGCATGGTGGACAGCGCGGGACCAGCGTTACGGTGACGCTATCGGGGCGGAATCTTCAAGGGGCGAAAGAGCTTGTTTTTGCTTCGGCGAAGCTGCGTGGGGAGATCGTTAAGGCTGAAGCTTACCGGGTGGTGGCGAAGATTACGCTGGCGGCAGATACAGAGCCGGGGCGGCATGACTTTCGACTGCTTTGCGGGCATGGGTCGGCAATTGGGTATTTTGATGTGAATACGCTGGCGGAGCGGAGCGAGAAGGAACCGAACGATTCTCGCGAGAAGGCAGAGGGGCTTGTGTTTCCCGCTCTGGTGAACGGGATTCTGAAGGCTGGGGATTATGATTACTTTCGGTTTGAGGCCAAGGCTGGGGAACGGTTGACCTTCGATGTATTGGCGACGAGGAATGGGGCGAATACGGATGCAGTGATTGGGGTGTTGGACGGACAAGGGGCGGAGCTGGCTTACTCGGATGATTATTACGGGTTCAAGGATCCGCATGTTGTTTTTCATGCTCCGCAGGATGGAGCTTATTATTTGCGAGTGTATGGGTCGAGCGAGGCGGGATCGGATGTTTCGGATTACCGGCTGGTGGCAGGGCGGATGCCGCATGTGGATCTGTCGATGCCGGCGGGAGGGAGGCAGGGCGAGACGGTTGAGTTGGAGTTGCGCGGGG
>CAZZGS010000788.1:0-2761 GCA_964653845.1 uncultured Bryobacter sp. | reverse complement strand
GCATAGGGGATGCTCGAAGGCCCCGAAGGAAAGCGAAAGCGCTTGCTCGGCGAGTAGAGCCAAATTCCAACAACAATGCCGAGCAGAGTCATGATGGTCCCCACCAGAGACAAGACGATCATCACCGCCCGCCAGGTGGCCGTCTCTTTACGCAGCGGTGTAAAGTACAGCCAATGCGGAATCGCCCCAAAATAAGCTCCAATCCGGTCCGCGCGTGTCGTATGTTGCATCACCTCACCGCTCACCTGCGAGACATACACTTCTTGCCCGTCAGGCCAGCTAAACCGCAAGAAGGGCAGTAGCGGCCGGACCGCCTTATTCAGCGTCCACTGATCCTCTTCGAGCTTAGCCCCATCAAATTGCGACTCCCCTGCAGGCAACCCCGTCCACGCACTCGCTACCCGCCGAGCGGCATCCACACTCAATCCGCTAAAGGCCTCAGCAC
Source organism: uncultured Bryobacter sp. (assembly GCA_964653845.1). Lineage (GTDB taxonomy): Bacteria > Acidobacteriota > Terriglobia > Bryobacterales > Bryobacteraceae > Bryobacter. The sequence continues at coordinate 2,316 of CAZZGS010000788.1, read as the reverse complement.
GGTCAGCGTAAACCACCTTCTGCAATCGGCCGGTATGAAAACGATAGACAGGACGCCCATCGAGCATCGTAAGTCGCACCCGGTCCAGCTTCTCGACACCAGCCACAGCCTCCGCCTCATCCAGTCCAACAGAAACGCGCTCACCCGAAATCACTTCACTCTTCTCCAGCCGTTGCTCTGCGCTCACCTCCGGATAAGGCCAATACATGATCACCAGCCCCGAGGCAAACCACATCGCAAACAGGATGCTAAACACCACCCCCAGCCAGCGATGAAAAAGGATCATATACTTGCGAACGGCAATCCCACTACGAGTCATAGCATCCAGCTTCGCAGCAAATCGAAAGACTCAAAAGCGAAATCACGTCCGCTCACCGGCCAAATTTTCCCGCTCATAAAAATTCCCTCCGAATATGTTGCTTGTACCTGCCAAAGACGTCATCGGAGGAAGGAAACATCGGCATTCGCATTGCACCCTTTCCGGGCAGCGTGTTTGATCTGCGGACTGGCGGCCTGCAGTTGGCCGTTTGCTTTGTAAGACCCACCAACCCGAACTCGCAAGTGGCAAGTCCATTCAAGAACAACGGCAGTACAAAAACCACTTTTCTCTTCAGCGGTGCAGGTGTTGGCCTTGCTCCGAATCTGAAGGACTCGGCTGGCAGCCCGACAGGCTGGTTCTTCTATTTGGGGAAAATTGCCGATAGACCCGACAATCCAGGCCACAAACCTCATAGGTTGCACAACAGCCGAAGACACCAGTATGCTCTGGGGATTATCGTAAAGCAAACGCTGGCAGTTACTGACGAGCGTCACTTCAGTCTCGATCCGGAAATGGAAATCGGACCAGACATTTAAGGTCTGCTTGGTATGTCTGCCCGCTAGTCGTTTCGCAGCGCATTTGCAGGGTCCAGCGCTGCTTCCTTGCGGTCAGACAGCCATGAAGAAACTGTTGCTGAACCGGCCAGCAATAGCACCGAAACAGGGATCTACACGGGGTCGAGTGGCTTCAGTTGAAACAGCTCTTTTTCGAGAAACTTGCTGCCGTAGTAGATTGCCGCAACACCGAACATCAACCCCGCAGTGGTCAGCAGCACCGCTTCTTTGAGCACCGTCCAGGTGACTTCCACGCGCTCGGCTCGAGTTGTAGGACATTACAACGTGGAATCCGATTACTCAGAGCAGCAACGTGCACCGATAGCCTGAGCAATGGCACCGGGTGAAGTGAAAACAATTCACCGCCCTTGATAGGTTGCTCTGTCCGAAACTACAATCGGACTTAACTATCTCGATATTCGCAAGGTCGGCTCGGTGGGATTATAGGACAGCCCCTTACCAATGAGAACCCCTGGCCCCAGGTTGCGCGAAAAATGCACCCATTGAGCGTTGAGGAACTCCAATAGAGTGTCTACTATGTGCATTTGCCCCGCCGCCATGCCGCTTTGCGACCGCCGTCTATTCTGGGGAGCCGGGCGATGAGCTTGCATACCCTTGCCATCCTGGGCTCGAGCTTGGTATTCCTAACCTACGGCGGGTTGTGTCTGACCACGTCGTCGATGCAAGGCGAGTTCAAACGGTTTGGACTTGAACACTTAAGAACTTTGACGGGCGTTCTTGAGGTGTTGGGCGGACTGGGCCTGTTGGTCGGATTGAAGTGGCCCTTTGCCTTGCGGCTTTCCTCCGCCGGTATTTTACTATTGATGATCGCCGGGCTTGCAGTTCGAATCAAAGTTGGAGATAGCTGGCTGTTGTGTCTGCCGGCCTTCGCTCTGATGGTGCTGAACGCATATATCCTGATAAAGTCCTTGAACTGAATCAAACAAATGAGTTGCGAGAGCCCCTTGCCAGCAATCCTCTAATAAATCGCAACAACGATCGAGAGAACCAAAAGGGTGACTGCAGGAAAAGAACTGATGAGCGGGTCCCTCACCTTCACGTGCATCGCCACCGCACCCAGCATCAAGGCGGCAACCGCAATAGCGGCCGGGCGTGTAAGGTTTGGCACCCAGAGCCCTAAAATCAAGCACAGTCCCAGCGACACCTTCAGAAATCCGATCATTTTCATGAAGCCAGGAGAGAGGCCATAGACGGCAAACTCCTCCCGCATGTTTTTGGAATCACCACCGCGCCACTTCGTCAGCTTATCCGTGCGGAGCAGCCACACATTCAGCAAGCCGAGCCCAATGATCAGTTGACATGCTTTCACTATCCAATCCATTTTGATACCCCGAACTTTGAAGAATATCGGTTTCGCAGCCAGGTTATTTACGCGAGTGTTTCGCGGAAAACTTGTCTGGACCCCACCGAGTGATTATACGC
>CAZZGS010000787.1:0-2770 GCA_964653845.1 uncultured Bryobacter sp. | reverse complement strand
ATACCGGCACCTTTGCCGCCTCCGGCGAGGGCCCCGATGGCCGCTCCTGCGCCAGCGCTACCGGCTACGATAGCAACGGATTTGCCGGTGGAGCGGCCCTGTTTGGCTGCGACCTGACGGGACGTGGTGGCTTGAGTCGCAGGCTGGAAGGCAGATGTTCTCCTCTCGGTGGAGACAGCAACGACACGACCCTGGGCATTGTAGAGGGCACCCTGATATCCGGGGACGCTGACTTCTGGGGCGGCAACTACTATAGTTTGTGTTTCGGGCTGCGTGGCGAATGCGCGCTCTTGGGCGCTGGCTGAAGTCTTGTTATAGGCAAGAGCGCCGAGGCCGGCTACAAGTACGCCGCCGAGGACGGCTGATAAAATTCCAAGTCTAATTTCGTTCGTTTGCATTTGGTTTGATGCTCCTGTTGCTTATTCAGAATGCAAATGGAGCGCCAAACGCTAAACTATTGATTTCCTGAGGCTTCTGCTAGCATCGCCTGGTTAATTGCCATATAGGTTTTGCTTGTTGAACGTGTTACGGCGAAGTTTTTACCGGGTTGGACGGGTTGCTGAGTGGGCTTCCAAGGATTGTAGTGAAGAGCGTAGACCAGGACTTTGCGCTGATAGCGCGCGGAAAGAGCGGGTAGGTGGTGGATCTGCTCTTGGGTTGAGGTTTGAGGGGATAGCGGTGACAGCTTCAAAACCACGTTTGACGCTTCCACTTTAGTGAGCTGGGGTTTTGAGACTTCATAGCCAAACAAGGCCAGCGTGCCTAGCAGGATAATTCCAGCTAACGAATGTACTACGTAGGTAAGGTTGATTTGTTCGATCTGCATCGCCGTTTTGCCTTAGGTGAATCTCAGTGTTTGTACTGATATCGGTAAGGTAGTGGCGAAGGGTTAGCTTTTTTATCAACGAATTTGAATTGGGGGGACCGGAATACTCTTTACAGGCTCAAATAGCCCGAAGGTGAGGATTGAGGTGGCATTCGCTATGCTTACGTACTGTTTGCCATCTATCGCGAAGGTGATGGGTGATGCAGTGATGCTGTCGCCGGTCTGGTAGTGCCAGAGGTGTTTGCCTGATTTGGCATCGACTGCGATCAAGTGGCCGTCGTCGTCACCGGCAAAAAGTACACCCGTGACGGTGCCGGTGAGGCCAGCCCACATTTCGGCTTTACCGGTCATGGGGTATTGCCATTTGCGTTCACCGGTAAGGGGGTCGAAGGAGCGCATGTAGAATTTACCTGCATCGTTGGGACGGGGGCCAGCGCCGCCGCCTGCGAAGTTTTTACCTGGTTCGGGGGTTTTGGAGGAGCTGGTGTAGACGTCGCATTGTTCGAGGACGATGACAGAGAGGAGGCCGGTGGCCGGGTTCCAGGACTGGCTCATCCAGTTGGTGGCGCCACGGACACCGGGACAAATGCGGTTGCCTTCGGGTGTGGGGTTTTTGCCGGGGACAGGGATGGGGCGGCCTTTGGGGTCGATGCCGGAGGCCCAGTCGAGATTGTCGAGAAGTTTTGAGGCTCGCAGGTATTTGCCGGTAACGCGGTCCAGGAGATAGAGGAAGCCATTGCGGTTGGCGTGGAAGATGACTTTGCGGGGTTTGCCTTCGTACTGGACGTCGGCGAGGACGGGCCAGGATTGGGCGTCCCAATCGTGCCAGTCGCCGGGGGTGAATTGGAAATACCATTTCATCTTGCCGGTGTTTGCGTCGAGAGCCAGTAGGGAGCAGGAGTAGAGGTTGTCGCCTTTGCGGTCGCCGCCGTAGAAGTCGGGCCAGGGGTTGCCGGTGGTCCAGTAGAGGGTGTTGGTTTCGGCTTCGTAAGTGCCGGAAAGCCAGGTACCACCGCCGCCATATTCGATGAAGTTGCCCCAGGTTTCGCTGCCCGGTTCGCCACGGGCGGGGATGGTGTAGGTACGCCAGAGTTCTACGCCGGTTGTGGCATCGAGAGCGGCAAGGTAGCCGCGCATGCCTTCGTCGCCGCCGGCGGTGCCGACGATGATTTTGCCGTTGATGGCGACGGGAGCCGAGGTGCAGAAGACGCCGTCTTTAATGTTGCCGTATTGCTTGCGCCAGGCGACGCCGCCGGTGCGGCGGTCGAGGGAGACGAGGTGGCAATCGGCGGTGACGAAGTAGACCTGATTGCCCAGAATCGCAGCGCCACGGTTGACGGATTCTTTCTTGGACAGGGTGTCGACGTATTGCCAGATGCGGCGGCCGCTACGAGCGTCGAGGGCGTAGATGGCATTGGTGTTGGTGTAGTACATTACGCCGTCGGCGACGATGGGGCGGGCACGGAGGCCTTTTGCATTGGGGACGTTGAAGGTCCATTTGGGGGTTAGGTTCTGGGCGTTCTCAGGTGTGACTTGAGTTAAGGGGGAGAGGCCGCGGCCTTTGTAGTCGCCGGCGTAGGTGAGCCAGTTTTGATTGGGGCTTTTGGTGATGTCTTCGTAGGAGACTTGAGCTATTAGGGTGGCGGCGAGGAGGAATAGAGAGAGTCGCATTATTTGGCTCCTTGCTGACGGAGGAAGCCGACAAGGTTGGTTATGTCGTCTTTGGAGAGAATGGTCGCGTAGTCGCGGGGCATGGTGGTGGATTCAGTGATTTCGAGCGATTCGATGGTGTTGACAGGGATGGAACGGAGGCTGCCGTCTTTTAGTTGGAGCTGGAGGTTGTAGTTGGTACGGTCTTTTACGAGGCCTGACAGCTTTTCGCCGGTGCGGAGGGTGAGGGAGGCGCGGTGGAAGCCGGGGGTGCGTTCGTAGTCTGGATCGAGT
>CAZZGS010000786.1:0-2772 GCA_964653845.1 uncultured Bryobacter sp. | reverse complement strand
GCCGAGGTTGGTGGCGATGAAGCCGGCGACGGGGGCGACGCCGCGTTTGAGCGAGAGAAAGATGTCTCTGCCGTCTCCGTTTGAGACGCTTAGCTCGAGGGGGATTTCAGCTTTGCCGTCGGTGCCGCGTTGGTATACCTGGTAGTCGATGGGGCCTTTGACGATCGAGATGGATTGGGAGAAGGCGAGGGTCGAGAAGAGGGCGATCAGGCTTAGGGTGCGCATCGCCCATCAGTTTATCAAGAGGGCTATTTGGGCTGGCCGATGCCGCCGGCGAGACCGCGCAAAACGGTGATCATGGCAGGGCCGAGAGTAATTGCGAAGAGGACCGGGAAGATGAAAATGATGATCGGGAAGAGCATCTTGATACCTGCTTTGGCGATGGCGGATTCGGCACGGAGGCGGCGGCGCATGCGAAGTTCGTCGGCATAGACTTTCATCGCACGGGAGAGGCTGGTGCCGAAACGCTCGCTCTGAATGATCATCGCTGCGAGGCTCTTGATGTCGTCGATGCCGGTGCGGCGGACGAGGGCGTTGAAGGCGCGGCTTCGTTCCTGGCCTGCTTTGACCTGCATGACTACTGTGTAGAATTCGTTGGCGAGTTCAGGATAGATGTACTGCATCTCTTCTGAGACGCGGATCATGGCCTGGTCCAGGGCAAGGCCGGTGCCGAGGACGATGCCGAGGAGATCGATCGTATCGGGGAGGGCTTCCTGCAGCTTGCGCTTGTAGCGGGCGACCAGACGATAGAGCACCTGGCGGGGCAGGAGGTAGCCGAGGAGGACTGGGGCGATGAGAGCGAGTAGCTTGTCCATCAGCGTGCCATCGCGCTGCAGGTAGAGTGCACCACCCATCATGGCGAGCATGACAAGCAGGTTGAAGAGCACGTACATGGCTGTTGCTTCGCGGCGGCGGATGCCGGCCTCGCGGAGAGACTTATCGATATCACGCAGATAGTCTTCGCCGCCAATGGCGCTGACGAAGTAGAGGATGCTTTCCCAAAAGCCGCCACCGAGACGACGCTTGGGGCCGCGCTGGACGGTGGCTGCGCCGCCTGTTTTTTGCAAGTCGTCGAGACGATCGCCGAGCGGATCTTCTTTGGGCTGGAGGAGAAGCATGCCGCTCCAGGCGATCGCGCTGAAGGTGATCGCCGCTGCCAGGCCGTAGAGGAGAGTGAGCATATTAGAACTTTGGACTCGAGAGCTTGCGCAGAATCAGGATGCCGATGGTTTCAGAGATGATGGCGTAGGTAAGGATCATTTTGCCGGTTTCATCTTCGAGGAGGAGCCTGAAGTATTCGGGTTTCAGGAAGGCGTAGATTGCGCCCATGAAGATGGGGACGCTGCAGAAGATCGCCGCTGAGAAGCGTTGCTGGGCGGTACCGGCCTTGAGCTTTTCGTTGAGGTTGAGACGCTCGCGGATGAGGACTGCGAGGTTCTCCAGGACCTCGACCATGTTCGCGCCGGTTTGACGCTGAAGGATGAGGCCGGTGATGAAGAACTTGAGGTCGATGAGGGGGACTCGCTCGCCAAGGTTGTGAAGAGCGGTTTCGGTTGTAGAGCCAAGGGCGAGTTCTTCGAGGAGCTTTTTGAATTCCTTCTTGACGGGGTCGGACGTTTCTTCGGCGATGGTGGCGAGGCCGCTCTGGATGTTGTGGCCGGCTTTCATCGAACGGTTGAAAAGGTTGATGGTTTCGGGGAGCTGGTGCTCAAATTTGCCAAGGCGGCGTGAGCGCTGGAAGTTGATCCAGGCTATTGGAAGATATCCGATGAGGATGGCGAAGACGACGTTGACTATTACGATCGGGATGCCGATGAGGCCGGAGAAGAAATATGTGAATACAGCGAGGGCCACGCAGAGGAAGAGGACGTTGCCTGCCTTGTACTCGAGGTCGGCCTGGGCGATCAAGAGTTGTAAACGGCGCTGGAGGCCGATCCAGTTGAAGAAGCGACCGACGACGTTGAGGCCTTCCTGTTGTTGCAGGAGGTCGCCGCCGCCGCGGACACGGGGAGTGCCTGTTCTTGAACGGAGTTCGCGGAGACGGCCGATGAGGGCCTGGTTCTCGACGCGCTGTGGAGTGACGAAGGCGTAGTAGGCGGCTGCGAAGAGAGCGGCACTGAAGATGAGGAAAGCGACTAAGAGGAACATCAGAGGGCTTCTCCTACACGGAGAGTTTCTTCAAAGATCTTGTCGTCGAGGTGTTGGCCGTAGGCGCGCATACGGTCGAGGCAGATGGGGCGGTAGCCGGTGGCCTTGAATTGACCAATGGCCTTGCCGCTGGCGTCGATGCCTTCGCGCTCGAATACGAAGATGTCTTTGAGTTCGACGAAGTCTTCTTCGACTCCGGTGACTTCGGAGATGGAGAGGATTTTTCTTGAGCCGTCAATCAGACGGAGGACCTGGACGACGATCTGGACGGCGCTGGCGAGCATCTGACGGATGACACGATCAGGGATGGCGGAGCTGGCCATCATGACCATCGTCTCGAGACGAGAGAAGGCGTCGCGGGCGGTGTTGGCGTGGCAGGTAGTCATCGAGCCATCGTGGCCGGTGTTCATGGCCTGCATCATGTCGAGGGCTTCCCCGCCCCGGCACTCACCGATGAGGATACGGTCTGGCCGCATGCGGAGCGCGTTGATGACGAGTTCTCGCTGGCCAATGCCGCCAGCACCTTCGATGTTGGTGGGGCGGCTTTCGAGCCGGACGATATGTTCCTGTTGGATCTGAAGTTCCGCTACGTCTTCGATGGTGACGATGCGCTCTTCTTCGGGG
>CAZZGS010000785.1:0-2782 GCA_964653845.1 uncultured Bryobacter sp. | reverse complement strand
CGCGATACTGATCGCCAAATCCATGACGGGCAACCACCACAGGCTTGTCCCAATGGCCCACAAGGCGCGGCACATTCTTGCAAATGATCGGCTCGCGGAAAATCGTTCCATCCAGGATGTTGCGAATCGTGCCGTTCGGGCTGCGCCACATCTGCTTCAGGCCAAACTCCTTCACCCGCGCCTCATCCGGCGTAATCGTCGCGCACTTTACCGCTACTCCATACTCGCGTGCGGCATGGGCCGAATCGATCGTGATCTGGTCATTGGTCTCATCGCGCTTCTGCACCGAGAGATCGTAATATTTCAGATCGATATCGAGGTAGGGAAGAATCAGACGCTCCCGAATCGATTGCCAAATGATGCGTGTCATCTCATCGCCGTCCATCTCGACGACGGGGTTCATTACTTTGATTTTTGCCATGGGGTAAAAGGGCTCCGAGCCTTGCGTAATTTTCGATTGTCTCTCAATTGCAATTTTCTTGCTGAGACATCCGGTTCACGTCCAGGCGATTTTTATTTTTGCCCTGTTTTCAACAAGTTCCGGCGCGCCCTCAAATAAGCCTGTCATTCACATCTTCTATCTTCAAGCCGGTGAGAGTGAAAGGCTTCGCCACTCGGCCGCGCCTCTTGGCGACTGCCGCAACTAATTTCCCCTTTCGGTTTTGAGGTCTCTTCATGATTCAGCCCAGTGCCCCGTCGTTCCCTCGTCCGGCTTCCATCCAGCCAGCGGGAGCGGCAACTCTTGATGTTTGTACAATGATTTCCAATCCCGTGCGGTATGCCTCGCGCTACCGCTTATTTGAAGGCTTCAAAGCTCAGAATGAAGGCACCCACATTCGTCATTGGACTGTGGAAGTCGCCTACGGCAATCGCCCCTTTGCCGTCACCGATCCAACCAACCCGCGCCACCTCCAGGTCCGCACAACCAGTGAACTATGGCACAAAGAAAACGCGCTCAACCTCCTCTTCGCCCATGTCCTGCGCCACAATCCCGATGCCGAATACTTCGCCTGGGTAGATGCCGACGTTACCTTTGCCCGCCCCGATTGGGCTTATGAGACGATCCAGCAGCTCCAGCACTACCAGGTTGTTCAGATGTTCAGCCATGCCCTCGATCTCGGCCCCAAATATCAACCCGTTGGCATCATAAAAAACAGCTTCGCCTGGATGTACTACAACGAACCCAAATCCGAGCGCAGCCCGCGGGCCGGTTCCATGCGCACCGCCGAAGGCTATTACGGCTACTCCAAGGGCGGCTATTGGCACCCCGGATTCGCCTGGGCCGCCCGCAGGTCTGCCCTCGATGCCCTCGGTTGCCTGCTCGACTTTTGCATCGTCGGCTCAGCCGACTGGCACATGGCCGCCTCTCTCATCGGCGAAGGCGAGAAGACCGTCTCCCGCCACCTCCATCCCACCTACAAACGCGAAGTCCTCGAATGGCAGGATCGCGCAACCAAACTCGTCAAGGGCAATATCGGATATGTCGACGGTCTGCTCAATCACCACTGGCATGGCCGAAAAGTGGATCGACACTACTCCGACCGCTGGAAGATCCTCGTCGACAACAAATACAATCCCGAAAGCGACCTGAAACGCGATGCTCAAGGGCTCTACAGCCTCACCGATCGCAGCCCCGGTTTGCGTGACGGCATTCGCACCTACTTCCGCTCTCGCAACGAAGATTCAATCGACCTTGTCTAGAATAAGACCAGCATGCCGAATTTTAAGGAATCTCCGCGACAACTCCGTCGCCGCGCCTTCCAACTCTTCGGCAATCTTCGCATTCGGCCCAAGCTGCTCGTCCTGCACAACCTGTTTTTCCTTGTGCTGACGATCGGCGTTTACTGGAGTGTGATCCCGCTGTTTGAGCGCCGCGTTGCCAGCGCCAAGCAGCGGGAATTCACCCTCCTCGCCCAGCTCTTCACCGACGACGGTGGCCTGCCTGCTCTCCAGCTTATGGGCCTCTACTCTTACAGCCAGGGCGACGAGGCCACCCTTGCCATGCCGCGAGAAGCCATTGACTACCTAAACGAAAACCCCACCCGCGTCTACATGAATCCGGCCGTCTCGGCCACCATCTACAAGCGTTCTCCACTAGCCGGGCTCTACCGTGCCATCACAATCCCCGAGCTCTATTACGACGGCCTGGTCACCCGAGCCCAATATACCCTCTTCATTGTGCTCGCGATTCTCTATCTTGCCGCCATTCTCCTGCTCGAATTCCTCGTCATGCCTGCCTATGTCTATCGCCCAATCCAACTCTTTCTCGATGCCGACGATGCCGCCAGAGTCGACGACCGTGACCGTGAACTCATCGGCGAACAGGACATCCTCGAAGACGAAATCGGCAAGATCATGCTCTCGCGCAACGACACGATGCGCCGTCTTCGAAAACAAAACGAAGAACTCGCAGCCGCCCGCTCGAAGCTCCTCGAACAAGACCGCCTTGCCTCACTAGGTCTGCTCTCCGCCTCGGTCGCCCACGAACTCAACACACCTCTCGCAGTCCTGCAAGGCTACATCGAAAAGTTCGCCGAAGAAAGCCAAAGCGCCCATAGCACCGAACGCCTCGCCCGCATGCTCAAGATGACCCAGCGACTCAGACGCATCTCGGAATCCCTCGTCGGCTTCTCACGTGTCCGTCGCGAAGCAAACGAACCCGTTGCCGTTCGCGATCTGATCGAAGAAGCCTGGCAGATCGCCTCCATCGAAGAAAAAGCCGCCCGCGTCACTTTCTCAAACGAAGCCAAACCCGGCGACTCCGTCCTTGGCAACGCCGACC
>CAZZGS010000784.1:0-2785 GCA_964653845.1 uncultured Bryobacter sp. | reverse complement strand
TCATTAAGCCCCACAAAATGGGCGTGCACTTCACATTCTCGCTCAGAGCCCAAAAATCGAGCTCAGGTCGGTTCTCTACACCTTTCCTGTAGGACTCTTTCATTCCCGACTACATGCCGGTTTATCCCGGCGCACGGACAGCCTGTCTTTAAATCTCAAGCCCAACTCTCTCCATACGAAAGCAATGAGACATAGCCTTTGCCTTTTGAAATTCCTATACCAAATTTGCCAAATTCCCACGACTGCGCTCCGGGTGGGATGTTGAAAATCAGTGGGGAGCTAATGCCGGGAGTATCGAGAAAACGCCAGCTTGAAAGGCGGCCAAAGCCAGTAATGGGCTTGCCAAAATCCAAATTCATACCCTCGAGGTCTACAAATCCCTCAAAATCCTCGACGCGGAATTCGGGATGTAAGTAGAAGGATTGTTGAGGACCAATGGTGAGAGCTTCCACCGAGAAAGGCGCTCCCCAATCCAGTTTATAGGCCGCCGTATAAAGATAAGCATTGGCATATATGCCTCTTGAGATGTCCCGAAAGCACAATTTGAAACGGGCTATCGTGGCACCCAAAGACAATCCGAAGGCACCTATACCGCCACCACCTTCTTTGCCAGCGAGCATCTGAACCGTAAACTGCCCTGTAGGCTTGGGGGATTTCCAGATTCTGGGAATCATCTGGATGAGGTTCTGCCGCAAAGGAGGGAAGCTACCTTTTTTGTAGGCTACGCCGATCATAAGAACAGAACGATGACGATCTGATTCTGAACCGTCATCCCAACCGTCTAAGTCCGCAGCAGATTCTCCGAAGCCGAATCCGACGATGACTACGCTAGCTGGAAGCAGAGAGCGGAGATAGTTAGCCACAGCGGCGGCCCGATTGATGGATAAGATGAGGTTCACGGCAGCGCTACCGGATCGACTGCAGTTGCCCTTGACGACGATGGTGATGGAATACTTTATCGTTTTCGAAAGGATGAAATCAGCATAGACCTTGATGCCGGCTTTGTGTTCGTCGGCGAGATTATGGCTTCCAACTTTGAAACCGTAGATCAAGGCGTTTTCATTTTTATCGTGGAAGCGTTCGGCGCCCCACTTCGGATAGGTGATGACCATGGTGGATTGGTTCCTCGTACCAGATGCGGCAAGTATAGGCGAGAAGGGGTCAGTAGGTAGCGCGAAAAATTCCTACTAAATTGCTACCGCGTTGATTTATTTGGCGATGTCGGGAGAGTGCTTGGCGAGAAGGGTGAGAAATGCTGGTTCGCCGCGGATGGGATCAAATCGAGGGTCCATGCGGAGGCTAAGCAAGCTGCCCGTTTTTCGGGTTGCCTCAGCTTGAAGAGATTCCAGGGCAAGGGCGTGATTGCCTACGGCAATGGCCAGGATTGTAATAGCAGAGGGTGGGTCCTGGCCTGCGCGCCAACGGGCGAGGCGTTTGTCGAGAAGTTCTCTTGCGCGTTTGGGGTTGCCGAAGCGGGCTTGGATCCAGGCCTTATCGGTGGCCAAGAGGTGCTCAGAAAGGTTTGAATTGCTGAGATCAGCGAGTGCTTCTTGTTCCTTCCCAAGATAGGCTTTTGTAAGAGCGCGACTATAGAGGGCCAGGCTGAAGTTCGGTTCGCGATCCAGAACTTCGTCGAAGAGCCTGAGGGCTCGCTCGAACTTGTGGTCGGCGTATTCGGTTTGAGCCAGGGCAACCAAGGACCAAGCGGAGATAGGGTCGATGGCCAGGGACCGCTCGAAACTCTTGCGTGCCTCCACAAAGCGGCCTTGGAAGCGAAGAAGGAAACCGTAAGCACGGTGGGCGGAAGATGAATTTGGGTCGAGTTCCAAGGCTAGATCCAGTTCGCGATGGGCATCAGCCCAATCCATAGCAGTGGCAGCGACCATACCTGCGCTGACATGAGCAATGGAGAGCTTGGGGTCGAGGGCAAGGCTGCGGTTGGCGGCCGTGCGGGCAGCACTAAGAGACTTTGCGGGGCCAGAGAAACCCAAGTGAAGCAGGAGCAAGTTGGCGTCGGCAATGCCGGCTTGAGCAAGGGCAGAGTTTGGTTCGAGAGCAGCGGCGCGCTCAAAGCGTTTTAGGGCCTTTTGGATCTCAACCGGTTGAATTCTGTGCCAATGGTGTCGCCCGATGAGGATCTCTCTATCGGCTTCTGTAATGGGGGATGATTTAGGACGGAAATAGAAGGAAGTTGCTATTGAGATAAGGGCAAAGGCAAAGAGAGCAAATAAGACCCTCGGCCGCTGATTGGGTATTTGCGGATTTAAGCTCAGGGTAAAGCGATATCCGCGCTTGGCGAGATTTTCGATAAGCGAGGGTTGATCGGGATCGTCGAGGACCTTACGAAGAATCGAGATGTTCTTGGTAAGGCTCGATTCGACGACGTGAGTGTCGGGCCAGGCCTTGTTGAATATCTCTTCTTTGGTAACAACCCTGCCTTCGTTTTCAACCAGAAGTAGAAGGATCTCGAGAGCTTTGGGTGGCAGGGGGACAACTTCTCCGGCCCGCTTGAGGAGAAGCGGGGCAGCGTGAAGCTCGCATGTGCCGAAGCAGTAGACCATTGTCTTCTCTCATGATACGAGCCTAGGGGAGTTTGGCGTTTCGATTTGGCAGTGAGATCGCAAGCGTTGCTCTGCTCTTTGGCGAGGGCGATCCAGAGTTTTGACCGAGTGGGCTGATATAAGCATTTATTGCTCGAGGCTAGTTAGGTCTTTTTTGGAGAGGGTGGAGCGGATCTGTTGGGAACGGGCGCGGACGGCGTCGCTGTCGCCGAAGTTTGGGGCTA
>CAZZGS010000783.1:0-2786 GCA_964653845.1 uncultured Bryobacter sp. | reverse complement strand
CCCGGCACGGGAAAAGCCCGGTGGTCCGCAAGGACCGGATAAACCGCGCGTCGGGTGGCCAGGGGCGCCGGCACGCGCGGTTGGCCCGTGACGGTATCGACGCCAGTCAGCCCATTGAGCAACAACGTGGGCAACAGATTAACCGTATTATTGCTCGCGGTGAAGGTGTGATTATAGTCGTAGCTCCCATCCAAGGACCACTCCCACGTGTCGAGGAATCCTCCCTTGGCTCCGAAAAGCCCCCGGATCGTCTCGCGTTCCTCAAATGCGCTTGGATCTGCGATGTCGACCGGATCAAAAAAAATCCGCACCGGACGACCGACAAATCCGGGCGTCACATTAGTCCGAAACGGATTCAGGGGGTCCGTCGCGGGCAAATTAAGGACCAGCGATTGCGGAAAAGTGTACTTCGAGCGAACGTAGACGTAACCCACTTCAGAGTAGAGGGAAATTTTCTCGGACAGCGCGTGTTCGAACTGGAAATTCACCGAATAGTTATCCTCGGGATTGTAGATGGCCTGATCCGCGAAGCGCTCGCCGGGTTTGTATTGCCCTGCAACCGACGTGAAGGACGAGGGAGTCAATACTTGCGAAGCTGCCGATGAGGTGCCGGAAGGTACCTGAACCCAGCGAACTCCCGGTGCTCCCGGAATACCGAGGTCATTGACCACCGCCGTCGGAGCATTACCCACCAAGATTGTCGCGGGCGAACCGGCAAACGTGTTCAGGGTAAAGAGCTCGAAGGCGGAAACTCCGGCCGCATTGCGATAAGGGGTGTTCGGGCCGTATTTCTCCAGCGCGCGTGTCAGAAACTTGCGGTCACTCTGAAAAAGCGGATCGCGGTGGCGATAATCGAGCAAGACCGTCAGATTGGACCTGCGTCCGAAGAGCTCGAAGGTCCGGCCGTCCAAGTACGACACGCGGTATTCGGTCGCACCTCCGTCCCAGGAAGTGCCGACGTAGGTAGTCACCTCCTTTGCAGAGAACTCCTTGCGCAGAATGATGTTGATCGCGCCACCGATCGATCCGCCACCATACATGGCAGATCCTGAAAGGGGCAATATCTCGACGCGCTCGATGGCCGCGATCGGTATCCGACTTAGGTCCGTGCCGGACGTGTTGGAAGTACCCGAACGGGGCTGAACCCGCCCGTTGATCAAGATCAAGGTCTGCGCTTGCGGAAAACCTCGCAATCCGACCCGGGAGATGTTCGCGACTGTGCCACCGCTGACATTAACATTGTTCGGAGCAGTCTGAAATCCGTTGGCTCCGGATGTCGTTTGCGGAATATAGCGAAACAGTTCCTCAAAGCTTGTCACCCCCATCCGTTCAATTTCGGTCCGGGTGATCACCTCATGGTACATCGCCACGTTCTCTCCCGTGGGAATAAGGCTCTTGTTGATGATGCCATCAACCTTGGTCGAAGTTACTTCGTACTTCTGAAGAGTCACCGTCCGTCCGGTCGCCGCCCCCGAGCTCGCGGGACGGCTTGATTCGTTTTTTTCATCGCCTGCAATTCGGCTCACCGTGAGGGCCCCGGTCTTCTCGTCGCGTACCGCCATTAAGTCGGTTCCCGCCAGCATCCTGTTGAGCGCCGCCATCGGTGTGAATCGCCCTTTGACGGCCCGCGTCTCGACACCCCGAACTCTTTCCGCGGAATAAATAAATTGGCCGCCTGCTTGATCCCCGAAGTGTCGGAGAGTGACTTCCGCCGATCCGTTGGGTACATCAAACTGCAGCAGTTCGCCCTCGGCGGCTGACAGGGTTGTCCAAGAAAAAACTAAGACAATGAAGAGAATCAACTTCGCTCCAGGTCGGAAGCGAAACCGGGGCGAGAGCAGAGCGGAAGGATTCATGGTTTGTTGAGCGGTATTGATCAGAGACGTGAGCAGGTTGTCACAGCCCAAGACTGCCCCCGGATCATTTTCCATTACGGCAACCTTGAGAATCTGTCCAAGATCGTGGAACTCACCTTCGGATTCCCGCGATGGTGTGTTCCCTCACGCTGAGTGAGGTCACTCGCTCGGTCCGCGAGACCGGGAGCCTACGGTAAGGCGTGCAACCGAATCTTGCCTGAAGCCGTTACCTCCGCCCTCACGTCAATACTCGCCTGAACCAATCGGACGAAACCATCGAGGTTATCCGCCCGGAACACACCCGTTAGCGTTCGCGCCCGAAGTTGTTCGTCGACCAAAACCAGCTTTTGTACGTTGTGCTGATTGAAAGCGTCGACCACCTGATCCAAGGTTGTTACGCTAAAGACGAGACGGGTTGATTGCCATGCGAGAGCTTGCTCAACCTCGTGAGAGACAAGGGGAATGACCACGACGGGCTTGGGTTCCAAGACCTGCTGGATCGGCACGAGAACCCGCTCTCCTGCGCTGACCACAGACTTCTCGACCGTCGGTCCGTCCGCTCCTCCGAGACCCGAGAGCAACACGGCATGAGCCCTCACATCCTCAATCCGGACCCGTCCTTCAGTAACAATCACTTCAACATTCTGCTCGTTCATCCGGACATTGAAAGCGGTTCCGACGGCGCGGACGATCGTGTCGCCCGCTCGTACGAAAAATGGGCGATGGGGATTCTTCGCCACCTCAAAGTGGACCTCGCCCCGGAGTAACGTCACTCTTCGCTCCGAATCCGTGTAATCGATCGCAATCCGGGCGTCACCATTAAGTCGTGCTACCGAGCCGTCAGCGAGGGCCATTACCTGAGCGGTGCTGGCGAGAACACGATACGTCGGGTCAGGGACGCGATCGAAATTTCGCCAACCAATGTACGCA
>CAZZGS010000782.1:0-2791 GCA_964653845.1 uncultured Bryobacter sp. | reverse complement strand
GCCGGTTCTTTGCGACGAGATAGACGATTTCAGCTAAGCGGATCGACGAGACGGCGATCTGACTTCCGGCTGCGGCGGCATTGTCTATGAAGTCTCCAGCCGCAATGGATAGACTGCCGTCATCGAAGAGGTACCAAAGGGCGGTGTGCGAGTCCGCGACGGCGGCGATCGTCTAAACATTTTTACCGAAGCCGTGGAACATATCCTTGCGGTTCTCGTCGATTTCTTCAGCGGAAGGCGCGGGACCGTACTTGGCCAGCATTCAGCGTCCAGACTTAAGCGGCTTTCGCGGCGCGTCCACCGGTGATTCCTCAGCCAATTTCCCGAGCCATGCTTTGAGCGTAAGTCCCTGCAATGCGGCTTTCGCTTTCAGCGCCGCCGCTTGGCTGTCCGGAACTTCAATCATCGTCATGGCCAAAACTCCTGCTGTTTCTGGGAGGATGTTCAGGAACTCCGCCAGGATCTCTCGAGCAAACACGGTCGCGAAGTCTTGCATCGCTGCAAGCGCGTTGAAGAGGCAACAACCGGCTGCAACTGAAACGTCTTTGATACCGTCCCCTATATGTTATTCCCCTGGACCGGAACGGAGGAGGAATCGCTATGGCGAATCTTCGCTTCTTCGACTCCGGTCGCCGCGGCTGGGCGTTCTCAGACTTGTAATGGATCAATGACCGTGATCCCGTACCGTCCAAAGTCGCTCATGTTGAAAGTAAGAATTGAGCCGACGGCATAGAATTGCATGGTCGCCGCCAAATGTGCGTCGTGTGTTTGTTTGCCGGTGACACCGAGATCCAACACCATGCGTTGCCAGATATTGAACATTCCAAGGCTAGGGGACAGAAGGCGGAAGAATTGCTTGAGCGTCTGGAGCTCGCTCTAGGCGCGCACGTGGGTCATCCCTAGACCGTTCTCTTGAATGGGGCGAATAACGACAGCCCAGAATTCGACGAGATTCTGTGCGGCGATGCACAGCGAATCCTCTCGGCGTAATTTTGCAATGGCGTTGTGAGCGATTGCGTAATGATGATGGGCGGGCTGAAGTGAGCGTAGCAGGATGTTGGTGTCGACAAGGGTCGGCATTTAGATTCCACGTCCAGCGTAGATGAAGTCGCGGCTTATCGCCTCATCGAACAAAACCGGTAGATCGGAATGGCTCTCCGCCCAAGTTCTAAAAGCAAGTATCCATTCTTCAGGATCTTGCGGGGTTATCCCGCTCGCCGAAGCTTCAGGGCTAGATGCAACGAGTGCATCGTACACAAGCATGTCAAGAGGAACACCTTAGAATGCAGCCAGTTCCCGGTAGGCCTGCTCGATTTGCGGCGGAAGATGGATCGTGACAGTCATGCGTAGTGCCTTTCTAAGTTTCCAGAAACCCCACAATAGCAGTTCCGGGAACAGCGACCACGCACGGTGATGGCTTGCTCTATGCCGTTAGGGCGGGGCTTAGATTGGCTTAGGATGACTCTTTTGCCATGCCCGGCGATCATAGCTGCTTCCTTGTCGGGGCTCAAGAACCAGGGCAAGATCATCACCAAATTGTTTGAACGTTTGAGGCGCGGATCTTCCCGTCGCGGCTGATGACGGGAACACCGATATAAACCGCCATCGCAGCGACAATGCGATCCGGCATGTCCGGAACGTCGGCGCGTGGAACCTGCTTCATAGCGGCGACGATCTCGACTGTAAAGTGTGCTTCCTTGAAAACGTGGCCGGGTCATAAATCGCGGCTTTAAGGTCCGCGTAGACGTTGGCGGGCAGCCGGTTCTTTTCGACGAGATAGACGATTTCAGCTAAGCTGATCGACGAGACGCGATTTGACTTCCGGCTGCTGTGGCATTGTCTATGAGGTCTCCAGCCGCAATGGATAGACGGCCATCATCGAAGAGGTACCAAAGGGCCGTGTGCGTATCCGCGACGGCGGCGATCGTCTAAACATTTTTACCGAAGCCGTGGAATAGAGTCGCCAACGCGGAACCTGGACGCTTTCTCAGACTAAGATCAATCATCGCGCAAACCTTCAACCAAACAACCCTGGCTGTTGAATACAAAAGCACTTTCCAGACAAACCTGACAAAGACCAATTACCGCAAATTTGTCGAAATCCCGCCTGGGACAGGTCTCCCGATATTTCAATCCCGTTCATCATTCGCTCTATCCTGCGCTGCGCTGTCTCGGCCCTGTAAGCAAGTAGTACAGATAAACGGCAAAAATCTGAAAGAAAAACCAAGGCCCGAAAGCAGGACCTTTTCCACGGCTGCCCGCAAACGAGCAAAAAGGTCGAACCTGGCCAATAAATTCGGGCGACCCAACCCGTAAAAGAGGGAGCAATCGGCAATCGCTCACCGGGCGCCCCACGCTCAGGGAGCTTGTCCCCGTCAAATCCATTTCCGAATCTTTTTGCAAGTCGTTCACCAATCTCGAAAAACTATTTCTCCGGCGCTTTCTTTTACTTGCATCTGTGGATTGCCAAACCGAATTAGCGGTTACTTGAGAATGGGCACGGGTGACGACTATCGAGCCCAATAATTTTGCCCAGCGCGGGGCTGCGGTAGCAGTGATACGAATCCTCTATCCGCCGCGGACGATCTTTGAAAATTGAATATAGAGAGATACATGGCAGGGCTTGTGCCCATTAGCGCCTTCTCGCCGGAATCTGGCAGTTTGGGGTTCCGGCGAGATCTCGCCGCTCGGTCTCGAAAAACAAGGAACGAAACCAATTCGGGAGAGGTAGGCCGATGGCCGGCAGAAAATCAGGAACGAAACCAATTTTGTCCATCCGGTCGCGCCAGCA
>CAZZGS010000781.1:525-2795 GCA_964653845.1 uncultured Bryobacter sp. | reverse complement strand
CCTTCAGATCTCACCGTCAAAGGCGCATTAACTGCAAGTGCTCCAAAGACGGGGTCATAGATATGGCAACCCATATCGCCAAATGTGCCGGTTCCAAACTCCAGCCGCTTCCGCCAATTCCCCGGGTGGCAATAGTCATTGATGTAAGACTCGGCCTTGCCAACGCCAATCCATCCATCCCAGTCGAGCGTGCTTGGCACAGCATCCGTCGTGGTTGGCCTCGGTGTTGTGTCGCCCCATTTTTTGTTGCTCCAGGCATGCACTTCCTTGATCTTGCCGATCGCCCCAGCCTGTATCACCTGCACCGCCGTCTGGTATTCGGCAAACGAATGAATCTGGATGCCCATCTGTGTCACCAGATTTTTCGACCGTGCAAATTCAGCCACATTGCGAGACTCATGCACATGCGAAGTCAATGGCTTCTGGCAATACACATGCAGCCCACGCCTCATGGCGGCCATGCTCTGCGGTGCGTGCATATGATCGGGAGTGCCGACACAAACCCCGTCCAGGTTCTTGTATTCCCGGTCTAGCATCTTGCGCCAGTCCTGATAGAGCCTGGCCTTTGGATACTTCTCGCTGACACGCTTGTTCCGCAACGTATCCACTTCAGCAACCGAGATCAGGTCAACTGACGAGTGCGTCGCAATCCCGTCCAGCGTAGCCCAGGCCATGCCCGAAGCCCCCATCGAAGCCAGTCTCACTCTGCCGCTGGGCGGTGCTGAAATCAAGTTGCGGACAAAGAAAGGTGCGGCGAGGAATGCTCGCCGTGAATGTGTGGACATAATCTATTTACGATATCGAATCAGATCAGTCGATCAAACCATTGCGTACCGCAAAGCGAACCAACTCGCCCGTAGAATGCAGATTCAGCTTCTCCATAATGCGCCCTCTGTGAGCCTCCACCGTATAGACACTCAGGTTCAAGGTAACTGCGATTTCCTTGTTCGTCTTGCCCTCGGCAATCATCTGCAGCACTTCGCGTTCCCGGCTGGAGAGCAGATCAATCGGGTCGGTAACGTGCTTGCGGTAATCGGTGAGCACGGCATCGGAGACACCAGAACTCAGATAACCTTCACCACGGGCCACGGCACGAACAGCCGACACCAGATCCCCTTCACCCGAGTCTTTCAGCAGATAGCCGCAAGCTCCTGCCCGAAGAATCTCGCGCACATAGACAGAATCCTTGTGCATTGATAAAGCCAGCACCCGGGTCCGCGGCAGTGCGGCCGTAATTCTGCGCGTCGCCTCAATCCCGTTCAGCTCAGGCATCGTGACATCCATGATCACCACATCCGGCTGCAATGCCGTGGCCTGCTCAACCGCCTCGCGGCCATTGGCCACCTCGCCCACAACTTCCATGTCTGTCTGTGAGGCAAGAATCATGCGGAAGCCACTCCGCACCACCGAGTGGTCATCAGCTAGTAAGATTCGCGTTTTCTTGTTCGACATAGTTTTCCGGTTCTAAGGTAGGCACCCAGGCTTCGATTCGCACTCCTCCGCTGGGTAAAGAGTTAACAGTCAGTTCTCCACCGGCCTGCGCAGCTCGGGCCCGCATGCCTGTGAGGCCGACACTCAATTTCTTGGATGCGGCCGTGTCGAGCCCGCGGCCATTGTCTTCGATTCGAAGCCAGACCTTTTTATTTTCGGCCTTGAGGCTTACGCTCACGCGGTTTGCCCCAGAGTGACGGGCAATATTTGTAAGCGCTTCCTGCGCGATACGAAACAGGTGCGTCTCTGTCTCATCCGGCAGACGGCCCGGCAAAGTGGAATCAAATTGAAGTTCAAGACCCGTACGTTGCGCGAATTTCTCTGTCAGCCAGCGCAAGCCTGCCTCAAGGCCAAAGTCATCGAGAATCACTGGCCGCAGCAACTGAGACAGTTCGCGGACATTCGCAATGGCTTCATCCACCAGCGAGAGACAATCTTGTTTCCTGTCCTCGAGTTGCTTATTGTCCAGTGCGAGAAGGTTCGCCTTCACTGCGGCCAGGCTCTGCCCAAGCTCGTCGTGCAATTCATGAGAGAAGCGGCGCGCCGCAACCTCCTGGCTCTGCAGCATATGCCACGAAACCTTGTTCAACTCCGAGGCCTGCCATTGCATCTGGCGGATGCTCCAGCGGATATAAAGAATCGTAATTGAAGCACAAATCAGTGCCAGGCCGAAGCTGGCGCCCAGAAGCCAGGAAGACTGTTTTGCCAGGTCTTTCGATTCTGCCTCTATAGAAGTTTCGGCGGCGCTCACCCGGCTCCCGCTCAACGTAAGCAGTTCG
>CAZZGS010000781.1:0-515 GCA_964653845.1 uncultured Bryobacter sp. | reverse complement strand
GTTCGTGCACCAGGTCCACCACTTCGTCATGATTTGCGAAAAGCCGGTCCAGAGGAAGGTTCGGTAACTCACCGTTTATGCTGAGCAGCTTCCGGGCATCGGCAGAGAAAGACTTTGCCTTTGAGCGAAGCTCTACCCAGCGTGAAGCTTCAGGTGATGATGCTGAACTGGCTGCAGCACGGTCTAGAGCCAGATCGGTAGCCTCAAGCCGCTTCAGCAGTTCCTGCCGGTCCAGCGAATCTCGCTTGTGCATCAACTGATGCAACACTGCGGTCTGTGTATCTTGTTCTGCCTGTACCTCATTGAGCAATCGCGCTACCAGCAACTGTTCCCCGACTACGCTTGCAGTATTCACTTCAATCGAACGTGTCCCGCGCACGGCAACCAGGCCTGCCATCCCCAGCAGCAAAAGCACAAGAACAAAGCCCGCGATCATGGTTCGCAGGATGTTCTTTTCGGTGATTCGTGTGGAGGAAAAAGGAGATTTCAAGACAACCGGGCCCCAGGCACCATGC
>CAZZGS010000780.1:0-2796 GCA_964653845.1 uncultured Bryobacter sp. | reverse complement strand
CTCAATTCGCCAGTGAAGGTCTTGCTTGCGAAGACGCCCAGTTCGATAACGATGAAGTTGCCGGAATCGTGCAAAGTGGTGCCAGCAGAGAATGTGCGCCCCATGTAAGTGGCACCAATTTGCAGCTTGCCAGCGTCACCAGAAAACTCGTAGTCGGCCGGTTTCGGCTTGAGCGTCAGACCCTTCGGTACGACCCCCTGCCCCCAGGCAGTTGCAAATGCCGTCACAATGAGAATTCGCCGCATGTTACGCATCACCTTCATCCTACTCCTCGCAGCTTCATTCTTGACTGCTCAGCCACTAGCACGGCGTGTTAAGGCCGTCATCGCCAAGAACCAGCGCGTCCATTGGGGTGTACACGCAGTCCAGCTCAAGTCGGGTCGTATCCTGGCAAGTGTCAATGCAGACAAGTTCTTCGTGCCTGCCTCGAATACGAAGTTGTTTTCGACGGCTTTTGCCCTTACTGCCCTTGGCGAAGAACACCGCTTCACGACTCGTGTTCTGGCATCCAGCGCCCTCGAACCAAATGGCGTTATCAGTGGGGATCTGGTTCTATACGGCGGCGGCGACCCTTCGCTGTCGGCTCGACGCTATCCCTACGATCGCGAAAAGCCCTTCGAGGAGGATCTGCTGCTGCCTCTGCGCGAGATGGCCCGGCAGCTCAAAGACAAAGGTGTTCGCCATATCACCGGGCGCATTCTCGGCGACGACACGCAGCAGGAATTCGACCTCATCCCAAAGGGCTGGTCTGCTGACGATGGACTCTTTGAATACGGCGCGCCGGTCTCAGCGCTCAGCTTCAACGACAACATTTTTGAGCTCAAAGTGTCGCAGAAGGGCATTACGCTGAATCCGGGGGTTGAGTACTTCGCATTCCTCAATCAGGTAACAGCCATGCCAGACAAACCACGCCGCGTTCGCATTGACCGGCAGCCCGGTTCGCGAACTGTTGTCCTGAGTGGTAACCTTCCCCCGGATGCCAAGGAATATTTAAATGAACTTGCCGTGGAAGACCCGGCACTCTACGCGGCAGTCGCCTTCCGCCAGGTCTTGCGGGAAGAGGGCATTCGTGTGGATGGCCCTGCCGAGGCTCGCCACGTTGCTGCTGCAAGTCTTGAATCTTTTGAGCTGGCCCGTCGCGAATCCCCTGCCCTGCCCGACCTGCTGAAGGTAGTCGACAAGGTGAGCCAGAATCTACATGCCGAACTGATGCTTCGCGCCGCTCGCCAGAAGATGGCCTTCAACGACTTTTTAAAGCTGGCCGGAATCGATGAAAAGGAAATCAACTTTGAGGATGGGTCTGGCATGTCGCGGCTGAACCTGGTGACGCCAAAGGCCGTGGTGCAGCTTTTGCGCCTTATCGAGAAGCAAGGCCAGCTTGAGCTTTTCCGCAGCTTTCTGCCGGTGGGAGCTGAAGACGGCACGCTGCGCAACCGCTTCGACAAGTCGCCCAAAGCGAAGGCGATCCGGGGTAAAACGGGCAGCCTCTCTCACGTGTCGGCACTCGGCGGATATGCCGAATCCCGGCGCTACGGGACCATCGCATTCCAGATCGTCGCCAACAATTACAACGTACCTGCCCAAGAGGTCAGGACCGCCATCGATCGAATCGCGTTAGCATTGTTGCAGTAGCAATCTGATGCTGAAGAATCAAACTCCCGAATCCAACAACTCCGTCCTGATCCCTATGGTGATCGAGCAGACGACGCGCGGTGAGCGCTCATTTGATATCTATTCGCGCCTGCTCAAGGAAAACATTATCTTCCTTGGCACGCCGATCGATGACCAGGTTGCCAACTTGCTCGTTGCGCAAATCCTCTTCCTTGCCAGTGAAGACCCCGATCGCGATATCAACATTTACATCAATTCCCCCGGTGGTTCGATCACTGCGGGTCTTGCGATTCTCGACACGATGAATCTTGTTGAGCCCGACATCGTTACCTACTGCATCGGGCAGGCTGCTTCGATGGCCGCCGTGCTGCTGGCTTGTGGCACCAAGGGCAAGCGTTTCGCTCTGCCACACTCGCGCATCATGATCCACCAGCCCTCAATGAGCAATCTCGGTGGTCAGGCTACCGACATTGACATCTATGCCAAAGAGATCCTTCGCATGAAGGAAGTCATGAATGGCATCATGGCAGATGCAACCGGGCAACCGATTGAGAAGATCGCCCGCGATACCGAGCGCGACTACATTCTCGAAGCGCCGCAAGCCATCGATTACGGCATTATCGACCGCATCATCTCGTCGCGCGAACGCCCCAGCAAGTAATTTACCGGCGACTGAAATTGAAAAGGCCCCCTCTCGCGAGGGGGCCTTTTCGTCGTTTAACCCTTAGGAGGAGCCATACCTTTAATGCGAAGGTAGGTGACCAGATTGCCGTAGTGCAGAGCAGTGTGTTCCAGCAGATGGAAGGCGATGAAACCTTTATCGCGAGGGGTCTTGGCCGTGGTCTTCTCGGCCATCTTGCCGTCCACTGCGTCGATGGCAGCAAGGCAATAGTCGAAGCTCTCGGCAAGCGTGCCAACCGTTGGCTTCTTCTCGCTTTTCATCTGCGCACAGAGCGAGTAGTTGGCATCACCAATGTGTGTGATGAGTTCCTTGACGGACATGACTTCTGGCGTGGGCTTGAAGTCCATGTCGGCTGGCTTGAAGGCGGCAGCGATTGCCACTACCTTTTTCTTGTAGTCGGCCATGAGGGCCTTCAGATTTACAGTGACGCCTTCCTGCGCGATGGCGCTGGAGGCTAGGAGGAGCAGGATTGGGATTTTCATAACTAGGCCATTATCTTCTTT
>CAZZGS010000779.1:0-2796 GCA_964653845.1 uncultured Bryobacter sp. | reverse complement strand
GCCAATACGATGCCCTCAAGGCCAAACTCCTCAAGCAATGCCTCCCCGAAGGCGAACTCGAACTCCAAACCTTCGAGCGCTACGTCTTCGCCCTCTTCCAATCAGACCGCGCCCGTCAAATGGAAATCGACGCCCAGGACCGTTGGCTAAACGAACCCAATAACCCCACCCACTTCCAACAGATGCAACAAATGTTTAAACTCGGTGCCGCCCAGGAACGCCGCACCGACAAAGCACTCCAGGAATTCAAGAAGATCCAGACAGACCGTATCCTCGCCCTCGACGTTCAAACCGAACACTACCTCCTCGAGAAAAAGGTCCCAATGCCCGCCACTTTCCCAATGTTTGAAGTCCGCAAAGCAGATCTGACCAAAACCAGCGCAGGCATATTGGCCATCCGTCTCATGGCCCTCCTCCCGGAGGCCCGCGAAATCATGGAAAACCAAACGAAGCCAATCCCTTTTCCGCGGGTCAAGCTCGAAGATCTGAACCTAGCCGATAATCGAAGCTAGATCCGCCACAGTCACCGCAGCCGCCGCGTCCTTGTCTACCAACTCAAGAAACGCCTTCGCCGCATGGCTCAACGCCCGCTTGGCCGGATACACCAGTCGGATCTTGCGCTCAACGTCCAACTCTTTCACTCGTACCTCGCGCAATAACCCGTTTTCGAGCTCCGGCTCGACGCACATCTTGGGCAAGAACGCCACACCCTCGTTCCGCTGCACCAGCCGCCGAATCGTCTCAACCGTCGGCATCTCTACGTCCATATTCAAGGGCACACGATGCCGCTGAAACTCTCGCACCACAATCTCCCGATAAGGGCTCATCACGTTGTGCGCGATAAACGTCTCCATCCCCAGCTCCGTGATCGACACCTCTTGCCGCGATGCCAACCGGTGATTCGGTGACACAACAAACACCAACCGATCCGTATAGATTACCGTCGATACAATGCGCTCATCCCCCGGATCAAACGAGATCAGCCCAAGCTCCAGATCCCCGTCCATCAACTGCGCTGGAATCTTGCTCGACAAGCTCCGCCTCACCTGAACTTTCACCTTCGGATACTGCCGTCTGTACTGTTCAATGTGGTTCAAAAGGTACAACGAAGTAGACTCGTTCGCCCCGATCGTCAGCCTTCCAGACGAGTTATCCCGCAGCTCAGCTAAAGAATTGTACATGTCCGCTTCCATATTCTCGAAGCGTCGGGCAAACTCCAGCACTACCTTCCCGGCGTCTGTAAGTAATAGCTCCTTGGCCGAGCGGTCAATCAGCTTTTCCTCCAGTTCAGCCTCTAAACGCTGCACTGCTAAAGAGATAGCGGGCTGTGTCCGCAACATCTTCTCCGCCGCGCGGGAAAAGGATTTTTCATTTGCAACTGACAAAAATACTTTGAGGGAGTGTAAAAGCACAGGGTCTCTTTCGTTTGGCTTATCGGATAAGTCTGACTTATTTGATTATGACCGATTATCCGTGACGCAAGCAATATAAATTTGCTAAATCAAAGTCGCCAGAACATAATAAAAGAGCAAATAGGAGGCGCCCATGACTGAGGCCCAAAAACAGCCAATACATCAGCCCAGAGTCTACATATTTGACACGACCCTCCGCGATGGAGAGCAGTCGCCCGGATGCAGCATGACCGTACCGGAGAAGCTGCGCATGGCTGCAAAATTAGTCGACCTTGGTGTCGACATAATGGAAGCTGGTTTCCCTATCGCCTCTGAAGGTGACTGGCAAGCCGTTCGTCGCGTCAGCGAAGAATTCCCCGGCGTCCGCGTAGCTGCGCTTGCTCGCGCCACCAAAGGCGACGTTGAACGGGCCGCATCTTCGCTTGAAAAAGCCAGGCGCCCGCGTATCCACACCTTCATCGCCACCAGCGACATCCACCTCGAATTCAAACTCAAGAAGAGCCGTCAGCAAGTCCTCGAAGACGCCGTCCGCGCCGTCGAGCTCGCCCGCAAATATGTCGAAGACGTCGAGTTCTCTGCCGAAGACGCTACGCGCACCGACATCGACTATCTCGAAGAGATCAGCCTCGCCGTAGTCGCTGCCGGCGCAACCACTGTCAACCTGCCCGATACCGTCGGCTATTCCGTCCCCGAAGACTACTCAGAACGCATCGGCCGCATCGCTCGCCTCCTCGGCGACCGTGCCATCGTCAGCGTTCACTGTCACGACGATCTCGGCCTTGCGGTAGCCAACTCCCTTGCCGCCGTCAAGGCTGGCGCTCGCCAGATCGAGTGCACCATGAACGGCATCGGCGAACGTGCCGGCAACTGCTCCCTCGAAGAAGTAGTCATGGTCATGAAGACCCGTCGCGACTTCTATCCCTACGACAACAACATCGTCACCGAACAGCTTTACCCGGCCAGTCAGTTGCTCTCCAGCATCATCACCTTCGGGCCGCAACCAAACAAAGCCATTGTCGGCGCCAACGCCTTCGCCCACGAGGCCGGCATCCATCAGGACGGCTACCTCAAGAACAAGAGCACCTACGAGATCATCGACCCAATGAGCGTCGGCGTTCCCGCAGGCAAGCTCATCCTTGGTAAACACAGCGGTCGTCACGCCCTCAAAGAACGTGTCAAAGAACTCGGCTTCGAAGTACTCACCAAAGAACAGCTCGACATGGTCTACGAGTGCTTCACCAACGCCGCCGACAACAAAAAGGGCTTTACCAACGAAGAGATCACCGAGTTCATTGAAACGGCGATCGAAAAATCCACCGAGAAAGTCAGCTAGATGCAATTGAAAGTTCTCGCCCTCCCGGGCGATGGAATCGGAACCGAAGTC
>CAZZGS010000778.1:0-2805 GCA_964653845.1 uncultured Bryobacter sp. | reverse complement strand
CCGGCACAATCTCAGCCTTCCCCGCTGCACTGGAAGATCGCCTGCATCAACCCTACCGGCAGAAGCTGATCCCCGGCCTCGAAGAGATCCTCAAGCTCCGGGCTCCAGGCCTGCTTGGCTGCTGCCTCAGCGGTGCCGGCCCCAGTATTCTGGTCTTCTTCGAGAAGGGCCATGAGCGCGTCGTTCGTCATGTTCAGCAGATCTTCGAGGCCCACGGCCACTCAGCCGAAATCCTCGATTCAAAAGTCGACCGGCAAGGCTATCAACTTACAGAGGAGCAAAGCTCATGAGACGTCGCGAAATACTAACCTTGGCAGCAACACTTCCCCTGCTGGGCCAGGAAAAGAACCTTCGTGTTCTGGTCAAAATCGAAACGGAGATGGGCGACATCCTCGTGGCCTTAAGCGGCGACCGGGCCCCCAGGACAGTCGAGAATTTCCTGCGCTACGTCGACGAGGGCCTCTACAACGGCGGCCTCTTCCATCGCAGCGTCAAACCGGACAATCAGCCCCAAAGCCCTGTAAAAATCGAAGTCATCCAGGGCGGTCCCAATCCTGGCAAGAAACAAAGCTTCCCCCCGATTGCTCTCGAACGCACCAAACTTACTGGCCTCAAACACGTTAGCGGCGTGATCTCCATGGCCCGCTCAGGCCCCGACACCGCCACTGGCGCTTTCTTCTTCTGCATCGGCGATCAACCCGAGCTCGATTTCGGCGGCAAGCGCAACCCCGATGAACAAGGCTTCGCCGCCTTCGGCCTGGTCCTCAAGGGCCTCGATGTCATACGCAAAATCCAGCAGTCGCCAGTCACTGCTCAAAAGCTCACGCCCCCGGTCAAGATCCAGCGCATCAGCCGCGTAGATGCATAAGATCGGCCACGGCCCGCACCTCATCCGCCTCAAAATCGCGGCCACGCATACGAAAGTAATCTTCCAGCATCTGGTAAATTTCAAGGTCTTTCGGATTCATCCTTAAGGCCTCATGGCACCAGCTTTGAAACGCTCGTACTTCGTCGATCTGCAAACTCAGCTTAGCCAGCATCTTCGCAATCTCAGCCGTCTCCTTGCCATTCTCAACCGCTTCCTCAAGCAGGAAAATCGCATCCCCAATCAGCCCCTCGTCCGCCAGCCGTTTTGCCTCGCTCAAAAACGGTTCCGGCATTAGTCTTTCCTGAGCTCAAACGATCCTTGAAGCCGCACATATGGATCGGTATTGCGCAGCGTCTGCGTCCCCACCAGCTTGTCGCCGTCAATCACTGCCTTGTACTCCTCAACGATGAACCGCGGGTCACTGGTAAGAAAGATCAGTGTCGTCATGTCGATCGTGCAATTGCTAAGCGGATAGCTCAAAACAGTCTGTCTTTGCTTCTGGCTCAGCGTAATACTTCCCTTGCAAGTACGGCCACTACCCTCCAGTTTCAACTCAACGTCTTGCGTCGCGTTGTAAATCGTGGCCTTGCCCCTCCAGGTCCCGCTGAAGTCCTCAGCCTTACTAATCGTCGAAGGTGGCAGCGGCTTCAATGTGCCGTAATCCGGCTTGGGCAAGCTCGTCAGAATCCCCGCCGTGTACTGTCCCACTGCAAAGTGCGCCGCCTCGGTCAGCAAGCGCTGCGTGTCTTCCGCAACCCGCAGCGTAGTGGGATTGCGAGTCGCTTCTTCGCACGTCTTGCCCATAATCATCTCTACAAAAACACACGCATTCAGATAGGTACCAAGCGGCGAAGGGTGTGTGCCATCGGCATCGAAAAGCTCTATCTGCGGTTGCGTCTCGCGAATCCGTTTCCAGGCCAGTCCCACCGGTGAAATGGTCGCCCCGATCTCACGTGCCGCCTCAGCGTAAGCGTAGTTCAGCCCCGTCTGGAATTCCGGATAAGCCTTGCGTCCCCACGTCAGATAAAGCATCGGCTTGGCATTCTTGCGCTGGATCTCGGCATTCCAGATCCGAACCCACCGCAGCAGCCCATTCGGCTCATTCACACCCCACTTGCCATCCACGTAATTCTCACCAAGCGTCGATTGGTCCTGCAACACCACATAGTCCCAAGTCCCACTACGCAACGTCTCAAGGGCATTGGTAAGGTGCCACAAATCCTGCAGTGTCGCCCCGCCCCGGGTCACACTCTTGGTCTCAATCCGCCGCCCCGGTGTGGAATTCGAAATGGCCGCCACCATATCGGGCAGGGAATTGTAATAGGTATAGGAGTTCCCAAGGAATAAAACACGAAGCGCTTCCTCTGTTTTGGGCACTTCATTCTGCGCCATCAGGGTCAGCGAGGTGAAAATTAATACGGCAAGACGCATGAGTGTTATTTTGGCATGACAGCCATGGAACTTCGAGTATTTCGTCAAAGCGCGCAGGTCGGTTTCTTCGAAGCGGATGTGAAATTGCGAATGTCCCCGGCAGCCTACTGGCGGATTCTTCAAAATGCCGCCGGTGCTCACGCAACACTGCTCTCGGCAGCCACAGAAGAACTCCGTCTCGCCGGCCAAACCTGGATGCTATCGAAGATGCGCCTCGACATCCACCGCCACCTCCTGCTAGGCGAAGAAATCGAAGTCGAAACCTGGCCCAGTACAAAGATTAAGGGTGCTCGAGCCTACAGAGATTTCGTACTCAAGGATTCCCAAGGCCAAATCTGTGCCTCCGCCAGCAGCCTCTGGGTCATCGTCGATCTCGCCAGCCGAAAGCCCGTCCGAATCCCGGAATCCATCATTGCTCTCTGCCACGATCCCGGCTACACCATCCCGGCACTAGAGGAAGCGACTCTCACCAGACCGGCAGCCGCAGACCTCGAACAAACCTACCG
>CAZZGS010000777.1:0-2808 GCA_964653845.1 uncultured Bryobacter sp. | reverse complement strand
AAGCCCGCATCGTCGACCTGCGCTTTTTTGCCGACCTCTCCATTGAAGCCACCGCTCAAGCTCTCGATCTCTCGCCAGCCACCGTAAAGCGCCATTGGGCGGTGGCGCGCGTCTGGCTCTATGAACAGGTCAAAGGCAAACCATGAAACCTGAGCTCTGGCGGCAGGTGGACGAAGTCCTCGCCGATGCCCTCGAAATGCCCACCGGGGAGCGCGAGGAATTCATCCAGCGTAGCCTGGCGGCCCTTCCCGAGGCCAGGGACGAAGCGATGCGGTTGGCCACCGGCAACGAGGCGGCAGAAGAGTTTTTCGAGAAATCCCCCTTGGCCACGTGGTCTGGATTGTGCGAAGGCGCGCGCATCGGCCCCTGGGAGCTTCTGCGGCCCTTGGGCGCGGGCGGCATGGGAATCGTCTGGCTGGCCAAACGCGCCGACGGTCAAGTGGAAATGCAGGCCGCCATCAAGGTATTGCCGGTTTATTTCTCCGGGCCGCTGCTCGACGACAACAATTTACTGCGCCGCTTTGTCCAGGAAAAGCAAATTCTCGCCCGCCTGCGCCACCCCAACATCGCCACTCTCCTTGAAGCAAGCGCCGGCACCGGAGAGCTGCCCAACTTCGTCATGGAGTACGTCGACGGTGTCTCGCTGCTGCAATACCTCAAGGAGAACAAGCCCAGCCTCGCGCAGCGGCTGCGGCTCTTCCAGAGAGTCTGCGACGCCGTGCAATATGCCCACAGCCAGCTCATCATCCATCGTGATTTGAAGCCGTCCAACATCCTGGTCCAGCGCGACGGCCAACCCAAGCTGCTTGATTTCGGAATCGCAAAAGTTTTGAGCGAACCGGGCTTCGATGACGGGCTCACCGCCCATCGGGCCTTTAGCCTCGACTACGCCAGCCCTGAGCAGATCTTCGGTAATAGCATCGGCACTGCCTCCGATATTTACTCACTCGGGCTCTTACTCTTTGAAATGCTCACCGGCAAGCGAGCCCGGCGATGGAACGATCGAGCCTTGGGAGAAGTGCTGGACGCCTGCCAAAATTTTGAGCTTCCCCCGGATCCCGGTATTGAGCCGGATACGCTGGCCGTGGCGCGCATGGCAAGCGCTGTGGATCCCCAACTGCGCTACAAGACCGTCGCTGAGCTGTCCCAGGATACCGGCAGGCTGATCGCCGGGTGGCCCGTGCAGGCCAAGCCCGCCAGCGCGTTCTATCGTACGAAGCATTTCTTGACTCGCTACTGGCTAGCCACCCTGGCGGCGGTTTTGGCTGTGACGCTGGCAATCGTTCTGGCCGCATGGGGCCTCCTCTCGGCCAGCGCGGCGCGATCCAATGAAGCGACGGCGCGGCGCCAAACAGCGCTTTTGCAGCAGGCTCTCGACGCGGAGTCCGCCGAGCGAAGGCACGCTGAGCAACAAACGGCGTTGGCCCAAAAGATGGGCGAAATTGCCGGGATCAATGAGCGGGATGCCGACAAACAGTTGCGCAAAGCCCTCGCCATTCTCGAATCCGTGATCGGCATCGCCCGCTTTGAAGTGTCTAAATTGGAAAAAGGCACGCAGGCAAGCATCCGGATTACAGAACGAGCTCTATTGCAGTTGGAAGCGCTCGACGCCGGCAAACGGGCGGAGGCAAATTATGTCCGCTTGAAAGCCGAGGCTTATGGGCATTTGGCGGAGATGTACGGCGGTTTTAATGGCAACCTTGGCGATGCTGACAATCGCGATCTCTATCTAAACAGAGCGATTGAGTTACAAAAAACTCTAGTCAAGCTGGAGCCAAACAAACTCGAGTGGCAAGCGATCTTGCTCGAATCGGAGTTCAGACTGGCCTACGCGCGCCGCCGGAAGTCGCCCATCTTGGAATCGGAGTGGCGCCAGTTTGAGATTGGCTTTGAATCCATCGCGGCCAAACTTCCCAACGACTATGAGACAAATTTGAAACTGGCGAACTTCTATTTCTTCCGGGCGACATCAAACTCAGCTAGTCCCGCTACCGAGTCACGTTACCTTCGCTCGATTGGCGAGTACGAGCGCGCGCAACAGCTCCGTCCTACAGACATTCGCACCCTGCGATACCTCGCATTGGCGCATAAGTACCTGGTTCCGCAGCTCTCCGCCGCAAATCCAAACAAGCGTTACCACGCCGAAGAAGCGGTCCGAATCGACCAGCTCCGGGTTGCCCAGGATCCTGCAAGTACTGAGGCGCGCCTGGACTTGACTTTTAGCTTGAACACGCTGGCCGACGTTGAAGCTGCGGAGGACAAAGACGGGGCTGCCCTGCCTCGATATCTCGAAGGCTACGCGATTCGCAAAGCATTGCTGGCCGGGGACCCGCAAAACGCCTTCCTGCTCCGGTCGCTCACTTATCCGGTCAGAGCGATTGGCAAGACTTACGTGGTCCTTAAGGACTGGGCCGCATTGAAGGAGTTATTGCGTGTCGAAGTCCCCTGGGTCAAAGCGACAGCGCGCCCGGCCACGTCTTATCAAGACGAATCTGCATACCTGTACTGGGAAGGCCAGTTGGCGCTACAGGACAAGCAGACTCAAAAAGCCTGTGACCTCTTCCGGTCGGTCAAGACCCTAATCGCCGGCAAGCCTCCAAGAACGCTCATGCACGTCGACAAAGACGTAGACCGTTACCTGCGGGCTTGCCCCGTCCCCTAGCGGGACTTTCCTACGGCCTAACGATTTGGGTCGCGGTAGGGACAATCATCGCTGACGGCCCTCCGCACAGATCCGTACGGGCGCTACTCACGCAGCCAACTTATTGAACCGCATTAGCAACTGGTTGCAGCAATTTTCTGAAATCG